>NZ_CP170198.1:300000-527500 GCF_042434915.1 Aquimarina rhodophyticola | reverse complement strand
TATTTGTAGTCTCAGGCAGACTCGAACTGCCGACCTCTACATTATCAGTGTAGCGCTCTAACCAGCTGAGCTATGAGACTCGTTAACTAGTACTGAGAACCTTAGTATTGAGATATGAACAACTTAAACATTATTCAATTCTACTATCTAAAATCTCAATTCTAAATAATTAATTAACAGCAATTAAGACTAAAAAATACTCTTTGAGAATACTTCCGATATTGAATTTAATCTATACAACTAGCTAGGCTAGCGCATAAATCTCTAGAAAGGAGGTGTTCCAGCCGCACCTTCCGGTACGGCTACCTTGTTACGACTTAGCCCCAGTTACCAGTTTTACCCTAGGCCGCTCCTTACGGTGACGGACTTCAGGTACCCCCAGCTTCCATGGCTTGACGGGCGGTGTGTACAAGGCCCGGGAACGTATTCACCGCATCATGGCTGATATGCGATTACTAGCGATTCCAGCTTCACGGAGTCGAGTTGCAGACTCCGATCCGAACTGTGATAGGGTTTATAGATTCGCTCCTGGTCACCCAGTGGCTGCTCTCTGTCCCTACCATTGTAGCACGTGTGTGGCCCAGGACGTAAGGGCCGTGATGATTTGACGTCATCCCCACCTTCCTCGCGGTTTGCACCGGCAGTCTTGTTAGAGTTCCCGACATTACTCGATGGCAACTAACAACAGGGGTTGCGCTCGTTATAGGACTTAACCTGACACCTCACGGCACGAGCTGACGACAACCATGCAGCACCTTGTAATCTGTCCGAAGAAAACTCTATCTCTAAAGCTGTCAGACTACATTTAAGCCCTGGTAAGGTTCCTCGCGTATCATCGAATTAAACCACATGCTCCACCGCTTGTGCGGGCCCCCGTCAATTCCTTTGAGTTTCATTCTTGCGAACGTACTCCCCAGGTGGGTTACTTATCACTTTCGCTTAGCCACTCAGACCGAAGTCCAAACAGCTAGTAACCATCGTTTACGGCGTGGACTACCAGGGTATCTAATCCTGTTCGCTACCCACGCTTTCGTCCCTTAGCGTCAATATATTGTTAGTGATCTGCCTTCGCAATCGGTATTCTATGTAATATCTATGCATTTCACCGCTACACTACATATTCTAACCACTTCACAATAATTCAAGACCTGCAGTATCAATGGCAATTTCACGGTTGAGCCGTAAACTTTCACCACTGACTTACAGACCCGCCTACGGACCCTTTAAACCCAATGATTCCGGATAACGCTTGGATCCTCCGTATTACCGCGGCTGCTGGCACGGAGTTAGCCGATCCTTATTCGTAGAGTACCGTCAAGGTGCTACACGTAGCACTAGTTCTTCCTCTATAAAAGCAGTTTACAACCCATAGGGCAGTCTTCCTGCACGCGGCATGGCTGGATCAGAGTTGCCTCCATTGTCCAATATTCCTCACTGCTGCCTCCCGTAGGAGTCTGGTCCGTGTCTCAGTACCAGTGTGGGGGATCTCCCTCTCAGGACCCCTATCTATCGTTGCCTTGGTATGCCGTTACCATACCAACTAGCTAATAGAACGCATAGCCATCTTATAGCGATAAATCTTTAATTATCAATCGATGCCAATCGATAATACTATAGGGCATTAATCCAAATTTCTCTGGGCTATTCCCTTCTATAAGGTAGGTTCTATACGCGTTACGCACCCGTGCGCCGGTCGTCAGCAAGTAGCAAGCTACCTCTGTTACCCCTCGACTTGCATGTGTTAAGCCTGCCGCTAGCGTTCATCCTGAGCCAGGATCAAACTCTTCATCGTGTATCTTTAAATATTATCTAAAAACAACACCGGAATTTATCGTAATCTCAAGTATGACTTTCTAGTCTTAATTCTTTGTTTGCTTCTACAACCTAATCCCGAAAGATTAAATCGTAAAACGCGCTGTCAATCAATATGTCTATGAACTTTCTCTAATTACTAAAGCAATCTTCATCGCTAGCAATTCTTGTTTAAGAGTAAGGAGTCGAACCTCTTTAAATTTCTGCCCTATTGCAGTATCTTAATGATTATGAACGTTTGCTTGTTTGTCTAAGCGGCTGCAAATATACAACCTTTATTTACACTAGCAAGCTTTTTTAAAGTTTTTTTTAGTTTTATAAAGACCTCAAAAACTCTCTAGAACATCTGCAAAACTTCTTGTCGTTTTGCGGCTGCAAACATACAACCTTTTTCTATTCTGTCAAGTGTTTTTGAAAGTTTTTTGAAATTATTTTTTTCTTCGAAATAAACTCTAAAAACAATACTTTTCTATGAACTTTAGCCGCATCTACTAACCCTGTTTTGCGGGGTGCAAACATACAAACCTTTTTTATTATGAAAAGCTTTTTTTTAAAGTTTTTTTAGAAATTTTTGCCTCCTTTAAAACTCTTTAGAAACTCTACTCTTTTTCTATGAACGATCGCTCAACAGTTAGCCCGTTTTGCGGGTGCAAACATACGACCCTTTTGCAATACAACAAGTGCTTTTCTTGAAAATATTTTAACTTTTTTGTAACGGTTTGGTTATCTTATTGTTAAATCATGCTTTTTTCACCTATCCCTATTATAGGACTTATAACGCTTTAAATATAGATCACTCTTACTCTTTACTATTACTTTAAACCGCACCCGCGATAGCCGTGAAAATCCCGCAGCTTTTGCGAGGAATTGTAACTAATAGCGCGAAATGGGGCCAGAAAAACCTTGTTTCAGAAAAGAAATAACAATTTACACCTATTATTGTCCTATATATTATTGTATGGATTTTATTATCGTGCTATCTTTGTTGCTTTAATTAACTATACATGATAAATATTACATTGCCAGATGGCTCGGTTAGGGCATACGAAAGCGGAATTACCGCTATGGAAGTTGCTAAAGACATTAGTGAAGGTTTTGCTAGAAACGTAATTTCTGCAAAATTCAACGATTCTATTATAGAAACCTCCACAAAACTGACCACCGATGGTAATTTGATTCTATATACTTGGAAAGATAATGAGGGTAAAACAGCATTTCGCCACTCTACTTCTCACGTTTTAGCACAGGCATTAGAAGAACTCTATCCTGGTGTTAAGCTCTCTATTGGTCCCGCTATCGAAGATGGATTTTATTATGATGTTGATCTGGGAGATCAAACTATTTCGGAAAAAGATTTTCCTACTATTGAAAAGAAGATGCTAGAAATTGCCCGCGGTAAACACAAGTTTACTATGCGATCAGTTTCTAAAGCAGCTGCTTTGGAAAAATATCGTAAGGAGGACAATACATATAAAGTAGAGTTAATCGAAAATCTAGAGGATGGTACGATAACCTTTTGTGATCATGATACTTTTTCGGATTTATGTCGTGGAGGACACATCCCTAATACAGGACTTATTAAGGCTGTGAAAATTATGAGTGTTGCTGGAGCTTATTGGCGAGGAAATGAAAACAACCCACAGTTAACCAGAGTATATGGAACCTCGTTCCCTAAACAAAAAGAATTAAAAGAGTATCTAGAACTTCTTGAAGAGGCAAAAAAGAGAGATCATAGAAAACTTGGGAAAGAATTGCAGTTTTTTACGTTTTCAAAAAAAGTTGGTCAAGGATTACCTTTATGGTTACCAAAAGGTGCTGCCCTACGAGAACGTTTGGAACAATTTTTAAAGAAAGCGCAGAAAAAAGCCGGATATGAAATGGTAATTACTCCACATATTGGTCAAAAAGAATTATATGTCACCTCTGGCCATTATGAAAAATACGGAGAAGACAGTTTTCAACCAATTGCAACTCCGGCTGAAGGAGAAGAGTTTTTATTAAAACCAATGAACTGTCCGCATCACTGCGAGATCTATAATAGCGGTCCTTGGTCCTATAGAGACCTCCCTAAGCGCTATGCAGAGTTTGGAACCGTGTATCGATACGAACAAAGTGGTGAGTTACATGGATTGACAAGAGTACGAGGATTTACTCAAGATGATGCGCATATATTTTGTACGCCAGATCAACTTGACGAAGAGTTTAAGAAAGTTATTGACCTTGTACTTTACGTATTTGGCTCTTTAGGTTTTGAGAACTTTACCGCACAAGTGTCGGTGAGAGATCCAGAAAACCCAGAGAAGTATATAGGTGCTTTAGATAATTGGGAAAAAGCCGAAAATGCAATCATCAATGCTGCCAATGATAAAGGACTTGATTATGTGATTGAAACTGGTGAAGCTGCTTTTTATGGGCCGAAACTAGATTTTATGGTAAAAGATGCGCTAGGAAGAAGTTGGCAACTAGGAACGATACAAGTTGACTATAATCTACCAGAGCGATTTGATTTAACCTATAAAGGAAGTGATAATGAAATGCACCGTCCAGTAATGATACATCGTGCTCCGTTTGGAAGTATGGAACGTTTTATTGCTATCCTTTTGGAGCACACAGCCGGAAATTTTCCGCTTTGGTTAATGCCAGAACAGGCTATTATACTCTCTATCAGTGAGAAATATGAAAAATACGCCGAAAAAGTTTTAAATTTGTTAGAAAATGACGAAATTCGCGCCCTTGCAGATCATCGAAACGAAACGATTGGTAAAAAAATCAGAGAGGCTGAGATGAATAAAATTCCTTATATTATAATTATAGGGGAGCAAGAAGAAGAAAATGGCACTATTTCTGTTAGAAAACATGGTGGTGAAGATTTGGGAACTATGATGGTTTCAGAATTTTCTAAACTACTTTCTGAAGAAATAAAAAAAACGCTCAAACCGTTTAACGTATAAATAAATAAGTTTAACTAAAATCTTAAAGTCATAGCAATACGTAGAAGAAGATCCCAAAAACCATTAAGGGTCAATAAAGAAGACGCTCACAGAATTAACAACAAAATTCGTGTCGAAGAAGTGCGTCTAGTTGGTGAGAATGTAGAAGTAGGCGTTTACCCTATAAAAAAGGCACTTGCACTTGCCGAAGAACAAGAATTGGATCTTGTAGAGATTTCGCCAAAAGCGGAACCTCCTGTTTGTAAAATCATGGATTATAAAAAATTCTTGTACGAGCAGAAGAAAAGAGATAAAGTTATCAAAGCTAAAACTACAAAAGTGATCATTAAAGAGATTAGGTTTGGTCCTAATACAGATGAGCACGATTATGAGTTTAAAAAGAAGCATGCGATAAAGTTTTTAAGTGAAGGTGCAAAATTAAAGGCCTATGTATTTTTTAAAGGTCGTTCGATTATCTTTAAGGATAAAGGACAAATCTTATTATTAAAACTAGCACAAGAGCTAGAAGAATATGGTAAGGTAGAACAAATGCCTAAACTAGAAGGTAAGCGTATGATTATGTTTATTGCACCAAAAAAAACAAAGTAAGCCTTATTCGATAAATTGAATGAGTAACAACAATAATAAGTGAGATTATTATAAAAACAAGGATACAATGCCTAAAATGAAAACAAAGTCCAGCGCCAAAAAGCGTTTTAAGCTTACTGGAACTGGTAAAATTAAGAGAAAGCATGCTTTTAAAAGTCATATTCTAACGAAAAAGTCTAAAAAGCGTAAGCTAGCTTTGACGCACACAACATTAGTGCATAAAAGCGATGAGAATAGTATTAAAGAGCAATTACGTTTAAAGTAAGAACTTTTTAATTCGGTTGAATTATTATAAACCCAGGAGTTAGGCGTATTGCTTGTTGAAGCCGTACTTGAAGTGGTCGCTATGATCCGCCTACTACTAAAACATTAAATTATGCCAAGATCAGTAAATTCAGTTGCAAAGAGAGCTAGAAGAAAAAGAGTTCTTAAGCAAGCAAAAGGTTATTTCGGACGTCGTAAAAACGTTTGGACAGTAGCAAAAAATGCGGTTGACAAAGCGATGCAATACTCGTATAGAGACCGTAGAAATAAGAAAAGAACTTTTCGTGCTTTATGGATCACTCGTATCAATGCGGGTGCTCGTCAATATGGAATGTCTTATTCACAATTTATGGGTAAGGTTAAAGCTAACGGAATCGAACTTAATCGTAAGGTTCTAGCAGATTTAGCCATGAACAATCCTGAAGCTTTTGAAGCGATTGTAAATAAAGTTAAGTAATTTTTTTATATTAATAATAATATTCTCACTTATAAAAAAATCCATCCTTGTGATGGATTTTTTTGGTCAATATGTTAACGAAAAGGGTATTTCATCGATAAATAGTGTATTTTATCTGTATTAAATTATGAAATGTAAGATTTTTTGCTACTTTTATTGAAAGTATGGAAAGCACGTAGTTGTGGTATGCTTTTGTAATCGAGTTCTGATTAATAAACCTACAAACTTTAATTTACTACTCCTTTGCTTTAACTTTTGACCCAAATAATTGATGATGCCAACTTGGATTAAGAATATCCTAAACAAACGACAACTCGATCCTCCTAAATCACTTTTGGAAAGAAATCTTGGCGCATTTATCAATTACTTAGTAAGCACATCAACTACGATTGCACCCTTGCCTAAGAGTTTAAAGCATAAAGTAAGAGCTTTTGCCCTATTAGAAGCAGAAGATAAACTATTAAATCTACCAGAACTCTACTTATCCTTCGAGAAATTTTATACAAGGACTCGTATCAAGCCAAAAGAATTTATCAAATCCATTCGTCAATATAGTGTTCAAAATTTTCCTGAACTAACTAAAGATAACTATATATCTCTCTTGTTTTTATCTAATAAACATCAAGAATTTGAATTTTGCAGATCATTTCTACTAGACATTTTAAGCAAGATCAGTACACTTCTCACGAAGGAAGAAATGAGCAATTTTGATCACCTTTATACAGAATTAAAAAACGATCCTGTAGATACTACTCAAAACTTTATTAGTATTCGTAAACAACTGTTATCTGCATCCAATGAAATTTTTGATTCTTTAAAAGAATTTGTAGGTCTTAACACCTCTTTAAATATCTACTTACAGATCTACAAAAAATATTTTCAATTATATCATCTTTCTGATAACTTTACCACAATTCTTAATGTTATTCCAGAAGAAATACTTTCTGAAGATTTAATCCATTTTCCTAGTAAGCAGGAAATGTTACGAATGCTACACCAACAACTCTACAGTTTAGAAAGCATTAACGATCAGCTTACCAAAGAGATTATTGCCAAAAAGAAAATTGAAGAGCAATTAAAGGAAAGTGAGCATCTAAAATCTACTGTCCTGGAGACCGCTATGGATGGTATTATATTATTGGACAGTGATGCAATGGTTTTGACCTGGAATAAAATGGCAGAACATATTTTGGGTATCAAAAAGGAAGAAACCATAGGAAGAAGCATTTATCTATTTGTACCTCAAAAGCTTAGGAAAGAATTAAAAAATAGTTTTCATAACTACAAACTCAAAGGTTATGATCAACTTATTAATAAACGAGTTGAAACTATAGTACATAGAAAAAATGGAGTTCCTGTTCATGTTGAACTTACTTTAATCGCTATTAAAACTAAAAATGATTATATATTTAATGCGTTCTTTAGAGATATAACACAGAAAAAGAAAGTCGAAGCAGAAATCAGAGAAGCAAAAATGGCTGCAGAGAAATCTGCATCTGCAAAATCTATGTTTCTATCGAATATGAGTCATGAGATAAGAACGCCGTTGAATGTAATTTTAGGTTTGACCAAGATACTTCAGCAAAGTAAATTTGAATCTCCCGAAACGGATCAAAAAAATCTTGATGGCATTCATTTTTCTGCAGAAAATCTTTTAGTACTCGTAAATGACATTTTAGATTTTTCAAAAATTGAAGCGGGTAAATTGACTATTCATAAAACTAATTTTAACATTCATGATTTAATACATAAAATTTCTCGTGGTTTTAAAATTAAAGCAGAAGAAAAAGGATTAAAACTTTTTCTAAATATTCATTCTAAAGTACCAAAATTCATAATTGGTGACCAACATCGACTTAGCCAAATTCTAACTAATTTGCTTGGTAATGCGATCAAATTTACAGAAAAGGGAAGTGTCACTATAGAAGTTAGCTGTAAAGATGAATCGGATAAATCTATTTCGCTACGCTTTAAGGTAATCGATACGGGTATTGGAATTCGCAAGGATAAACTACAAAATATCTTTAAAAGTTTTTATCAGGCATATAATCCAGATAGTACTAAGATCGAAGGTACTGGACTTGGCTTGACTATATCCAAAAGATTAATTGAGTTACAAAAAGGAAACTTAAAAGCCAAAAGTGCCTTAGGAGAAGGTTCTCAATTCGAATTTTCTATAAAATACAAGAAAAGCGAATTGAAAGCACTAGATACTACGAGTGTAACTGCCACTAATCATCTAGTAGATCTGAATTTTAATAACATGAAAATTCTTATTGTAGATGACAATAAAATGAATCAATTTTTCATGAGGCAATTATTTGCCAGCTGGAAAATTATGACCGATATTGTTGATAATGGAAAGCTTGCTATCGAAAAATTAAATATTCAAACTTATGATCTAATTTTAATGGATATGCATATGCCTGTTATGGATGGACCAACAACGGCTCAAGCCATTCGAAAATCACCCAATTCAAAATTTAATAAAATCCCAATAATTGCTTGTACAGCAGATGTTTTTCCTGAATCAGAAAAAAGAGCCATTGCTGCCGGAATGGATTTTTATTTGACCAAACCCATCAGTGAAAATGCTCTAAAAGAAATTCTCTATAGCTTAAAACCTAATGAACAAAATTACTCAAACAAAGAGTTGAGTAAAAAACGTGCAGAGCTTACACGTTTATCCACTCCTTCTTTTCAAAAACATTCAAATTTTTCGTCTCTCAAGTATACCTTTAATAATGATGTAAAAACCATACATGACATCATTGAAATATTCTTAAAAGAGACACCAAAAGATTATATTATTTTAAAATCAAGCATACGTGATCGTGACTACAACCTAATCAAAGTTTATGCTCATAAAATAAAGTCTAGTTTTAAACTATTTGGTATAGAAAAAGAGTCCAAATATTTACAAGAAATTGAAAACCTTACCGAAGGAAGTCGAAATATAGAAAAAATTGAAAAGCTTCAAAATCTTATTGACAAAACCTATCCTTTAATTCTTAAGGAAATAAAAATGTATCAATCTTCTCTAAAACCTACACTAGAAGAAGAATAATTAATTGGGATACTCTTGTTATATTTGTACTCATGCATAAATATATCCAAAGTCTACAAAATAGTAGTATCAAGTACCTTTTACAATTAAAAGAAAAATCAAGAGTTAGACGTAAAGAAAAGTCTTTCTTAATAGAAGGTAGAAGAGAAATTGGCCTAGCAATAGAAGGTGGTTATTTGATTCACCAAATCTTTTATTATGCCGCCATCATTTCTGTTGAAGAAATCCATCTTCTTATTAGTAATCACAAATCTTCAATAGAACTTATTGAGATTACCAAAGATATATTTGAAAAAGTAGCTTACCGAGATACTACAGAAGGTATATTAGCTGTTGCAAAAAGTATTGACCTGCATATTTCTAATTTCTCGTTTTCCAATAAAAATCCACTTTTTATTGTTGCAGAGGCTCCAGAAAAACCAGGGAATATTGGAGCTATTTTGAGAACTGCCGATGCCGCTCAAGTCGATGGTGTTTTAATAGCAAATCCAAAATCAGATTTATATAACCCGAATATCATTCGCTCAAGTGTTGGGTGCATCTTTACCAATAAAATTGCTACTGGAACCAATGATGAAATTATATCTTTTTTAAAAAATAATGGTATTAATATATATGGCGCCGCACTTGAAGCCTCTGTACCTTACTATACACAAGATTACACCCAATCAACTGCAATAGTAGTAGGTACAGAAGCTACAGGACTCACACAAGACTGGCTTGCTGTTACCAAACATAATATCATAATCCCTATGAATGGCGTTATAGACTCAATGAACGTTTCTGTTGCTGCTGGAATTTTAATTTATGAAGCTAAAAGACAACGAGGTTTTTAAATTAAAAATGTTTATATTTTACCTACCCAATTCTTAAACCTATATTATTGTACTATGGTCCTATCCCCTACCTCCTTATTTTATGTAATAATAACCATTATTTTAGTGGTTTTTCTCGTGGATACTTTTCTAGATTATCTTAATGCAAAGCAATACAGTAATCCTATTCCAAAAGAGCTTGATGATATTTATGAGAAGGACGAGCATCAAAAATCTATTAATTACAAGCGAGCGAATTACCAATTTAAAACTGTATCATCCATAGTTTCACTTATACTTTTACTTATTTTTTTATATTTTAATGGTTTTGCTTATTTAGATCATCATTTACGTACAATATCAAATAATCCTATTGTATTAGGACTCCTTTTTATAGGCTCACTTCTTATTGTAAGCGATCTATTGGCTTTACCATTTGATTATTATAGAACTTTTGTAATCGAAGAACGGTTTGGTTTCAATACTACAACCAAGAAAACTTTTTTTATGGATAAACTAAAAGGATTACTCCTCCTAATTTTTGTTGGCGGAGGACTACTAAGCCTAATCATTTGGTTTTATCAATTGACTAAAGAAAATTTCTGGATTTATGCATGGTTACTTATTTCATTTTTTACGATTCTCATGAATATGTTTTATGCCAAACTATTTGTTCCCCTATTTAATGATCAAACACCTTTGGAAGCAGGAACCTTAAGAGATGAATTGCAAAAATACGCTACTAATGTTGGGTTTAAATTAAAAGACATTTATGTAATTGATGGATCCAAAAGAAGTACCAAAGCCAATGCTTACTTTTCGGGTTTGGGAAGTGAAAAAAGAATAACTTTATACGATACATTAATCAAAGATCTGGATACCGAAGAAGTCGTCGCAGTTTTGGCTCACGAGGTAGGACACTATAAAAAAGGTCATATAGTAATCAATCTAGCGTTATCCATTCTTTTAACCTGTTTTACGTTTTGGTTATTAGCCTATTTTATTGATAATCCAGTGTTAGCACAAGCTTTTGGTGTAAGCAATCCTTCATTTCATATAGGGTTAATAGCATTTGGCATTTTATTTAGTCCTATTTCAGAAATAACAGGTTTACTTATGAATATCGTATCCCGAAAATTTGAATATCAAGCTGATAATTTTGCTAAAAAAACCTACGCAAGAAATTTTTTGATTTCTAGCCTGAAAAAATTATCAAAGAATAATTTGAGCAATTTGACTCCGCATCCAGCAACAGTTTTCGTACATTACTCACATCCAACACTTTTACAAAGAATTAAAAATTTAAGAGAATAATGACATGTATCTAGCTTGCTATTTACTTTGGATAGTTGTACTTTTAACTATATCAGGTTTCGGAAGTAACTAAAATTATAATTCTTACTATCATGATATATTTTATATGTAAAATCGCACAAATTGTTTAAGAGGGTTTTATAAGAAATCTTGACATATGACAGAAGCTGCTATAGAAGAAGAAAATAAAAAAATTGCTAAGCAATACAAAGAGCTATTACGAATTAGCTACCGGGATCTAAGTAAAGAAGACAAGCTTCTTATTCGACAAGCATTTGATGTTGCGGTTGATGCACATAAAGATCAACGTCGTAAAAGTGGAGAAGCATATATATTTCACCCTATCGCTGTAGCCAAAATCGTAGCTAGCGAAATAGGGTTGGATGCTACATCTATTGCAGCAGCTTTGTTACACGATGTTGTTGAAGATACAGAATATACTTTAATTGATATCGAGCAAATGTTTGGTGAAACTGTCGCAAGAATAGTTGATGGTTTAACCAAAATATCTTCATTAAAACACGACAGGGACATTTCGCTCCAAGCCGAGAATTTTAGAAAAATGTTACTTACGCTCAATGATGATGTAAGAGTGATCATTATTAAAATTGCGGATCGTCTTCATAACATGCAAACCATGGATGCTATGAGATCAGATAAGCAAGTTAAGATAGCGTCAGAAACTTTATATATTTATGCTCCATTAGCGCATAGGATTGGTTTGTATAACATCAAAACTGAATTGGAAGATTTAGGTCTGAAATATACAGAACCAGAAGTTTACAAGGATATTCTCGAAAAAATAAAGGATAGCAAAGAAGAACAAGATGCTTACATCAAAAGATTTTCGGATAAAATAAGCGAAGGATTGGATCGAGAAGGTCTCAATTATGAAATTAAGGGACGCCCAAAATCTATTTTTTCTATTCGACGTAAGATGATCAAACAAAATGTTACGTTTGATGAAGTTTATGACAAATTTGCGATACGAATAGTATATAAGTCGGATATAGAAAATGAAAAATTTATAGCCTGGAAAATATATACCGTTGTCACCGATTTTTACCGCCCCAACCCTATTCGACTAAGAGATTGGATTTCACAACCCAAATCAACTGGTTATGAAGCACTACATATAACCGTTATAGGACCCGATAGCAAATGGGTAGAGGTTCAAATTCGTAGTGCACGTATGCATGAAATAGCCGAAAAAGGATATGCTGCCCATTATAAATATAAAAATAACGAAGAACAACAAGATCAAGGACTTGATGGGTGGCTAAATAGATTGCAGGAAGCACTAGAAAATTCTGAAACAAACGCTGTTGATTTTGTTGAAGAATTCAAACTCAACCTATATGCAAAAGAAATTTTTGTTTTTACACCAGAGGGCGATCTCAAATCATTACCAAAAGGAGCAACTGCCTTAGATTTTGGATTTAGTGTACATACAGAAATTGGTTTAAAAACTAGAGGAGCACGTGTTAATGGCAAACTGGTCCCATTGAGTCATGAGTTAAACAGTGGAGATCAAGTAGAAATTATTAAATCCAACAATGCAAAACCTTCATCTAGCTGGTTAGATTATGCAACAACTGCAAGAGCGCGCTCAAAAATTAAATCTGCATTAAGAGATGAAAAAAAGCAAATTGCAGAGGATGGAAAAGCTATTTTAAAACGCAAGTTACGTTCACAAAAAATATCATTAAACGAGAAAGTCATTAATGAACTCGTTCTGTACTTTAAACTTAAAACCAGTTTAGATCTTTTTTATAGAGTGGGCATCGGTACCATCGATAATCAAAAGATTAAAGATTTTGCCACTACACGTAGTAATATGTTTATGAATTTTATTAAAAATAAAATTCGTAGAAATACACCTAGTGATGTTAATAAAGATGAAATCACACAAAAATATGATCTTATCGTTTTTGGAAAAGATGCCGAAAAATTAGAGTATAAATTAGCTAACTGTTGTAATCCTATTCCTGGTGACGATGTTTTTGGTTTTATTACGGTAAATGAAGGAATCAAAGTCCACAAGAAAAACTGTCCAAATGCTTTACAGCTACAAAGTAATTACTCCTACCGGATAATGTCTGCAAAATGGATAGATTCGACTCAAGAAGAATTTAAAGCAGTTATCAAATTAAACGGCATTGATAATATTGGCGTAGTAAATGATGTTACTCAAATTATTTCTACCAATATGCATTTGGCAATTTACAATATGAATTTTGATACCAATGATGGGGTTTTTACTGGTAAAATAACTGTGGGAGTTAAAAATAAAGACGTTTTAAAATCTGTAATAAAAAATCTTTCCAAAATAAGTGGTATTGATAAAGTAGTAAGAGAATAAAAAATAATGTAACTTTGCGTTTTAAGCGTATGAGCACTAAAACATCTACAGCAAGCGATCAGAATATCGTCAAAAACGTATTTACGAGTTTTTTAGAAGAAAAAGGGCACCGTAAAACACCCGAACGATATGCAATACTTCAGGAAATATATGAGAGTGAAGAACATTTTGATATAGAATCACTATACATCAAAATGAAAAATAAAAACTACAGGGTTAGTCGCGCAACTTTGTACAATACTATTGAATTATTGTTGGATTGCAAATTAGTGCGTAAGCATCAATTTGGACAAAATCAAGCCCAGTATGAAAAGTCATATTTTGATAGACAACACGATCATCTTATTTTAACTGATACAGGTGAGGTACTAGAGTTTTGTGACCCTCGCATACAATCCATAAAAAAAACAATCGAAGAAATTTTTGATGTAGATATTACAAATCATTCTTTGTATTTCTACGGAACTAAAAAGAAACCAACTAATTAATAAAACGAATGGCGGTAAATTTATTACTGGGTCTTCAATGGGGAGATGAAGGTAAAGGTAAAATTGTAGATGTTCTAACAAAGGATTATGATATTATAGCTAGATTTCAAGGAGGTCCTAATGCAGGTCATACATTGGAATTTGATGGTATTAAACACGTTTTACATACGATTCCTAGTGGGATTTTTCATGACAAAGCAATTAATCTTGTGGGCAACGGAGTGGTTATTGACCCTGTCATCTTTAGAAGAGAGCTAGAAAATTTAGACAAGTTTTCAATAGATTATAAGTCAAAACTTCTCATATCTAGAAAAGCACATCTTATTTTACCAACGCATCGCATCTTGGATGCCGCTTCAGAAGCTTCAAAAGGTAAAGCTAAAATTGGTTCCACACTTAAAGGTATTGGACCAACATATATGGACAAAACTGGTCGTAATGGCATCCGTGTTGGTGACTTAGAGCTCGAAGATTTTAAAGATCGCTATAGAAATCTTGCAGATAAGCATGAGGCTATGATTGATTTTTATGATTCAAAAATAGAATACAACTTAGATGAATTAGAACAGGAATTTTTTGCTGCAATAGAAGTTTTAAAGTCTTTGACATTTATTGATAGCGAAGAATATTTACACACTGCCCAGCGAGAAGGTAAAACTATTTTGGCTGAAGGCGCACAGGGATCCTTACTTGACATAGATTTTGGAACCTATCCTTTTGTAACTTCATCTAATACAACTGCTGCTGGAGCATGTACAGGATTAGGTATTGCTCCAAATAAAATTAAAGACGTCTTTGGTATTTTTAAAGCGTACACCACCCGAGTGGGAAGTGGACCTTTTCCTACCGAGTTGTTTGATGAAGATGGAGAAACCATGGCACGTGTTGGTAACGAATTTGGCGCTACCACGGGGCGACCTCGCAGATGTGGTTGGCTAGACCTTGTAGCACTTAAATATGCTGTACAAGTAAATGGTGTTACTCAACTTATGATGATGAAAGGTGATGTCCTTAGTGGTTTTAAATCACTCAAAATATGTACTGCATACGCTTATAAAGGTAAAACAATTACACATTTACCATATAATATCGAACCCGAAAATGTTACTCCCATTTACACAGAGGTTGCAGGATGGTCGGCTGACCTAACGAAAATGACAAGTAAAGATCAGTTTCCTAAAGAATTAATTGCGTATATAGAATTTTTAGAAAAAGAATTAGAAACGCCTATAAGCATTGTCTCAGTAGGACCAGATAGAAAACAAACAATCTATAGATAAGGTATCTTAATTGCACTTAGTGCAACAAATTAAAAATCCTCAAGTTCTAGTATGTACTTGAGGATTCTTTTGTATAATAAACCACGTCATTAACTGTAAATTTTGTTATTTTGTATCCTAACTTTTATCATTTGAAAACTACTTATTTACATCTAATCATTCTACTTTTTTGTACGCTACAAATCATCGCGCAGGAGAAAGAGGGAAAAAAGATTAATATTCAGTCTGATCGTACGATAAAAAATGAAACTCAATATCCAGGTGCAACAATTCTATTAAAAATAGATAATCAAGTGTACATGAAGCATGAGGGCGTAGAAATTTGGTGCGATCAAGCCATTCATTATGGAGAAGAAAAATTTGTAAAAGCCATTGGCAATGTAGTTATGAAGCAGGGAGACACTATAGAAGTCACCAGTAAGTATGCCGAATATAATGGAAATACAAAATTCGCCTATGCCAGAGATAATGTTTTTATGGAGACCCCCAGTAACACGTTAACCACAGACACTCTATTTTTTGATCGTTTAAGACAACAAGCCTATTATCGAAGTGGTGGTATTGTTAAAGACTCATCCAATACCTTAACTAGTCGTATCGGACGGTATTTTATGGATAGAAAGCAATTTTCATTTAACACGAATGTAAAGGTAGTAAACCCAGAAAACACTATACATTCGGATCGATTAGATTACTATACCGAAACTGGAAATGTTTTTCTATACGGACCATCTACCGTTTTAGGAAAAGAAAGTAAATTATACTGTGAACGTGGTTTCTATGATACCAAAGCAAAAATCGGATACGCAATAAAAAATGCAAAAATTGATTATGACAAGCGTACCGTATATGGTGACAGCATTTTCTATAACAGTGCTAAACAATTTGCATCAGCTACCAATAATATAAAAGTTTTAGATACTACAAATAACAGTGTGATCACAGGACATTATGCTGAAGTGTTTAAAGCGAAAGATTCTGTATTTATCACAAAGCGGGCATTAGCGGCTACATTACAAGAAAAAGATTCAATATTTATACACAGTGATACGCTAATGGTAACAGGTAAGCCAGAAAAAAGAATAATGACTGGGTTTTATGATGTTCGAATTTATAAAAACAATATGAGTGGCAAAAGTGACTCGATCAATGTCGATCAAATTACTGGCTATACAAAAATGCTAGGTAACCCTATAATCTGGTCGCAAAAAAATCAAATGACTGGCGATACGATAACACTTATCTCAAATACTAAAACTGAAAAACTGGATTCTCTACTCGTTTATCCCAATTCATTTTTGGCACAAGAGGACACTTTAAAGGCAGGATACAATCAAGTTAAAGGTCAAATTCTTTATGGACTTTTTAAGGATAACGAACTATACCAAGTCGATATAGATAAAAACACTGAGACTATCTTTTATCAAAGAGAAAGCGAGGGAGCGCTTAAACTAATAGGTATTAATAAAGTAGTATCCAGTTCAATTAGACTCATGTTCGCAGATCAAGACATTGAAGATGTATACTATTTTAAAAATGTTGACGGAACGTTATATCGTGAAATTGATTTACCAGAAAATGCAAGACAATTATCAGGTTTGAACTGGAGAGGAGATGAGAAAATTGTAAGTAAGCAAGATTTATTTAGAGGTGAAGTACCCCCAAAACTTATTAAAATTAAAGGTATCCCACTACCCGAAGAAGATGATGATTTTTTTGATGAACAAACCGTAAAACGACTGCAGGACAATACGTCCGAAAATTCTAGAATGATGAAACAAAAACTAGAAGATGCAGAACTAAAAGATACAAATGACGAGCTTAATGATTCTTCCCAGAAAAAAGAATCAAATCCAGAAGAAAAAACAAGTAAAACCAATGCTAGTTCTAATAACAAAGAACCGTCACCTGTTAGAGTTATGGTAAAAAATAAAAGGAGGGATACCAAAGAAAAATAATTCACCTTTTCTTATTCTAAAAATTTAATTTATATAACAGATTTAGTCCCGTTGAAAAAAGATTTTTTAACATATCAAGCGCAAACTACTCCTCATCCTCTTGCTTTAGAAATTTCTTATGCTGAGGGTTGTTACATTTACACCACTGACAACAAATCGTATCTCGACTTTATAGCTGGGGTCTCTGCATGTAGTTTGGGACATAGACACCCTAAAGTAGTACAAGCAATTAAAGATCAATTAGATCGCTATTTACATGTTATGGTCTATGGCGAATTTATACAGGAAACCCCTGTACAACTAGCCAAATTATTAGCAAGTCATTTACCTAAACCACTGGAACAAACGTACTTGACTAATTCTGGAACAGAAGCTATTGAAGGAGCGCTTAAATTAGCTAGACGCGTAACAGGCAGAAGTGAATTAATAGCTGCCAAAAATGCTTACCACGGTAATACAATGGGGTCCCTAAGTGTTATGGGGTATGAAGAACGTAAACAAGTTTTTAGACCTTTACTACCTGATGTATCATTCATTCGTTTTAATGAAATCGATGATTTGCAAAAAATCACTAAGCGCACAGCAGGTGTCGTTTTGGAAACAATACAAGGAGGTGCAGGCTTTATCGTTCCAACGGGTGAATACTTTATGAAAGTAAAACAACGGTGTATTGACGTTGGTGCATTATTAATTTTAGATGAAATTCAACCAGGATTTGGTAGAACCGGAAAATTATTCGGTTTTGAACATTTTGGGATTATCCCAGATATTCTTGTTATGGGTAAAGGTATGGGCGGAGGATTACCCATAGGTGCTTTTACTGCGTCGTATGAGCATATGAGTATGCTTCAAGAACGACCAAAACTAGGTCATATCACCACCTTTGGTGGTAATCCCGTTATTGCCGCAGCCGCTTTAGCAACATTAAAAGAACTAACAGAAAGCGACTTAATGTCAGCTTGTTTAGAAAAAGAAAAAGTATTTCGTTCCCTTTTAATACATCCACTAATCAAAGAAATCAGAGGAAAAGGACTGATGCTAGCCATCATTACACCCACAGCAGAAATTGCAAATAAGATTATCATTAAATGTAAAGATGCAGGTATTCTTTTATTTTGGCTTTTGTTCGAACCATCAGCCATTCGTATTACTCCTCCCCTCACTATAAGCTACCAAGAAATAGAAATCGGGTGTAGACAAATTTTAGGTGTTATGGATGTATTACATGCCGAACTCAGTCCTACATAAAAAACAAATTAATATAACGCTTCAAAACGTGCATAAATAAATCTTTTACGAGTACATTTACAGTTGATTTTACTCGAGTAGTATTGCTCATTATGGTATAACTTTTGTTAATTAGTTTGTTAAAAACAATTAGTTTTTACTTGATAAAAAGTCAAATTCATTTGTACATTTATTATAAGTAGAAATGAATAATGCTTAAATTTATTTTTGAGAGCGAAATAAAAAAACGTATCTTCATATAACACACAGGCTGATATATTTAGAAAAATCTACGTACTATCGCAATCATCCTAAATCAGGCACAACATTATATGTGTATGAAATTTAACTACGAAGAAGAAGAAAATAATTTCTCTATAACGCGATACGAATCGATGCTTAAATCAAACGATCTTAAGTTTTTTGATTCAGACGAATTTGAATCTATCATTCATCATTACCTTGAAAATGGTAAAATAGCTAAAGCAAAAAAAGCGATTTCTCTAGGACTTTCGCAGCATCCATCTTCGGTAAATCTAAAGCTTTTACAGGTCGAAGTTTTGATTTTTGAAGATCGTCTAGAAAAAGCTGATACTCTTTTGGCACAATTACATGCGATCGAACCAGAAAATGAAGAGATCTATATCCAGAAAGCAAATATTTTATCCAAACAAAATAACCATAAGGAAGCTATCGCTCTATTACTACAAGCACTTAGTTTTACCGATGAAACAGCTGATATTTATTCTCTTTTGGGCATGGAATATTTATTCTTAGATGATTTTGAGAATGCAAAGGTAAATTTTATGGAATGTTTGGATAATGATGACGAAGACTATTCTGCGCTTTACAACGTTATTTATTGCTTTGATTTTTTGGATCAGCATGATGAAGCTATTGAGTTTTTGAATAGCTTTTTAAATAAAAACCCCTACTGCGAAGTAGCTTGGCATCAAATAGGAAAACAATATTACGATCTCAAAGAATACGATAAAGCACTTGCTGCTTTCGAATTTGCAATAATAAGTGATGAATATTTTATTGGCGCATATCTTGAAAAAGGGAAAGTGTTAGAAAAGCTGAAACGTTATAATGAAGCTATCGAGAATTATCGAATTACGCTAGAACTTGATGACCCTACATCGTTTGCCCTTTTGCGTATTGGAACGTGTTTTGAAAAATTAGGTAGTGACGAATTGGCAATTAAACACTTTTCCAAAACGGTGCACGAAGACCCCTTACTTGATAAAGGATGGATCGCAATCACCGATTTCTATATGCGGAAGAAAAACTACCAGAAAGCGCTGTATTACATCAAAAAAGCAATTCATATTGATAGCGAAAATGTTTTATATTGGAAACGATATGCAAAAATCAATAATAAACTTGGATTTTTTGAAGAAGCTGAAAATGGTTTCAGAAAAACCTTAGAACTCGGTAATTATGAATTAGAGACATGGTTAAATCGCTCGGATATCTTACGCTTTTTGGGAGAACCAGAGGGTGCTGTTCATAATTTAAAACAAGCTATAGAATTTTATCCAGAAAATGCTGAAGTACATTATCGTATCGCAGGTTTGTATTTTGAAAATCAAGATTTTGAAAATGGAGAAAAGCACTTACGCCAAGGACTTGATCTAGATTATGAGTATCATATTGTTCTTGAAGAGTTGTATGAAAAAATTTATGAGCTTCCATTAATCAAACGTATCATAGCAGAGTACGAACATATTTAAAAAACACATCTATAAACTAGTATGAGAGGTAGCCAAATCACGATGTTTTAGGCTACCTTTATTATTTAATGATTCTTTCTAATTAAAAGCATAGTCCTCTAGATTTCCATCAAAAAATACATACATTTGTTGGAGTTTATCATAAAAACCATTAAGAATGCGAAGGAGTCTAAAAGACTATAT
Source organism: Aquimarina rhodophyticola (assembly GCF_042434915.1). Taxonomy (GTDB): domain Bacteria; phylum Bacteroidota; class Bacteroidia; order Flavobacteriales; family Flavobacteriaceae; genus Aquimarina. The sequence continues at coordinate 506,998 of NZ_CP170198.1, read as the reverse complement.
AGTAATATCGATAAAAGGCATTGCGATGGGTGCAGCCGATGTTGTACCTGGCGTATCGGGAGGTACAATTGCATTTATTTCAGGGATATATGAAGAGTTGATTAGTACAATAAGCAATTTAGATTTTGGTTTTTTTAAAGAATGGAAGCGTACAGGGTTAAGTGCCTCTTGGAGACAATACAATCTTTCATTTTTGACCGCTTTATTTATAGGTATCGTCCTAAGTATACTATCCTTGGCCAAAGTTATAAAATGGTTAATGATTAACGAACCCCTTTTTTTGTGGGCTTTCTTTTTTGGTTTAGTCTTAGCAAGCATTGTTTATGTTGGTAAGCAAATCTCTAATTGGCAATTACTAACGATACTTAGTCTTACTATTGCTGCAATAGGATCTTATTTTATTACGCTAGCAGAACCTATGGCATCTCCCGATAGTTCTTGGTATTTAATTTTTTGTGGTTTTATTGCGATCATTGCTATGATTCTTCCAGGAGTATCTGGAGCTTTTATTTTGTTAATCTTAGGAGCTTATCAAACATTTATTGATATTTTAAATGAATTGAGAAAAGGCATGACATCTTTTGACGGTGAAATGCTGTTAAACGCCTTTTCAAAACTTGGATTGATTGCTATTGGCGCTATTGCTGGACTCAAGATATTCTCAAAAGTACTAACGTGGATGTTTACGAATCACAAAAATATAACCTTAGCAATTCTTACAGGGTTTATGATTGGTTCTTTAAATAAATTATGGCCTTGGAAAGAAGTGATTTCATGGCGTCAAAATTCAGAAGGATTACCTGTTCCCCTTGTAGAAAAAAGTGTGAATCCTTTGCAATTTGATGGTGATCCTCATATTCTAGGAGTGATCATTTTTATGATTATTGGGATTTTATTGATTCTCGGATTAGAAAAAATTGCTAATAACAAACAAGCATAGATCATGCAACAAAGCACAAGGACGTTTAGCGATAAATTCTTTTTGGTAATCAAAGGATTAGCTATGGGTGCTGCGAATAAGGTTCCTGGGGTCTCTGGTGGTGTAGTCGCTTTTGTTGCTGGTTTTTACGAAGAGTTTATATATTCTCTGCAAAAGGTAAATATTAAAGCTTTCAAGCTTTTATTTAACTTTAGATTTAAAAGTTTTTGGCGTTACATCAATGGTCGCTTTTTGGGATTGTTAGTTTTGGGAATGCTTATTAGTTACTTTAGTGTTTCAAAAATTCTGGATTACTTAATAGTTCACTTTGAATTGTTTGTATGGGCCGCTTTTTTCGGAATGATTATCGGTTCTATTTATTACATTCTTAAAGATTTTAACGAATGGAGTCGACGTAATCTAATTCTAATGTTACTGGGTATTGTAGCGGGTATAGGAATTAGTTTGTTAGAGCCTGCAAGAGAAAATGACAATCTTTGGTTCGTTTTCTTTTGTGGTATCATTGGCGTATCAGGAATGACATTACCAGGTTTATCTGGCTCATTTATACTAATATTACTTGGTAATTACGTTTTGCTACTGGTTGATTCTGTAAATGCACTTTACGATACTATTGCAGATATTGTACAGTGGGACTTTTCTTTTATTTACGAGACACATCGTATTCGCTTGTTAAAAGTATTGGTTATATTTAGTTTAGGTTCTATAACAGGATTAGTAACGCTATCTCATGGTCTAGGTTATGTTCTTAAACATTTCAAAAATGCAACATTCGCTGTTATTATAGGATTTATAACTGGTTCACTCGGCGTAGTATGGCCTTGGAAAACCAAAGTTTTTAAACGAGATGAATCTTATAAAATTCTTACCGACGGGAATGGTAATCCAGTGTTAGATAATTATGATCGTTATTTTCCAGACTTTCAAGATTTTGAGACTTATGTAGGACTAATTTTTATTCTTTTGGGTATTGGATTAATTCTATGGCTAGAATGGTACGGCAAAAAAACATTACAGCATCGCTAATAATATGAAAAAAGTTTATGGTTTAATTGGTAAGAATATTGATTATTCTTTTTCGAGAAAATATTTTGCTAATAAATTCAGTAAAGAACAATTACCCTGTGAATATAAAAATTTTGATATTGAAAATGTAAGCGATTTTAATCAACTTCGTAAGATTAAAAACATTAAAGGTTTCAACGTTACTATTCCTTATAAAGAAGCAATATTATCATTGGTAGATGAACTAGATCCTATAGCCGAGAATATAGGCGCTATTAATGTTATTAGGATTACCAACGAAGGGAAAACAATTGGATACAATAGTGATTATTATGGGTTTGCACATGCTCTATTACCCTATCTGCCTGAAAATTATAAACTTAATGCCTTAATTCTTGGGACAGGGGGCGCTTCAAAAGCAGTTAAATATGCACTACAAACTTTACGCATTCCTTATAGCACAGTATCCAGAAAACCTTCGGCAACACAGCTATCCTACTCAGATATCAACAAAGATTTACTCATACATAATCAATTGATAATAAATACCACTCCCTTAGGTACATACCCAGAGATCAATCAATCTCCAAACCTGCCCTATAACTATATTACCTCCAATCATATTTTATATGATTTAATTTATAACCCAGAAAGAACTAGTTTTTTAAACTACGGTAAGCAAAATGGGGCTACCATAATTAATGGTGAAAAAATGCTTATTCTGCAAGCAGAAAAATCTTGGGAAATCTGGAACTTATAAAATTCGAGTTTATTTAATCAACATTTTATAGCTTCATTTAACTATTAAATAGTATGCTTATTTACTCAAAAGCTTTGAAATCCTTTGAGTTTTTAGCAGATGTTAGTATCTTAGTGATGCTATACGCACTGATAAACAAAAATATATACAATGCCCACACATGACAACCTGTCAAAGACAGATGGAAACCAAGAAGAGAAAACACCTATAGAAACCGTTATCTCTACAAACTCATTCTCAAAACCTACTGCAGAGGATGACACTAGTACAATAGATACTAACAACGATAATACTGTTATTTCTCAAGATATAGAAAAAACCTCTGATCCAAAAGATGCTGCTAGTATTCAAAATGAAATGGATAATGCAGTTGCAGAAGATAGTGAGGATGAAACAACACTTGAACGGCATAATATAGAAAAGAAGGATTATCATGCACTCACGAAGCAAGAATTAATTGATGAACTTAAAACTTTGGTCAAAACTGAAAAAATTCAAGCCATAAAGGAACATGTGGATGAGATTAAAGCAGAATTTGATGCTAAATTTAATGAAGAGTTTGAGCATAAAAAGGATGAATTTTTAGCTGAAGGCGGAGATCTGATTGACTTTTACTATTCCACTCCTCTAAAAAAAGAATTTAGTTCTGTTTACTTTGATTACAAAGAAAAACGAAATGCTTATTATCAGGATCTCAAAAAAGACCTGCAATCCAATTTGAATAAACGTTTAGAAATTATTGAAGAACTTAAAGGTCTTCTTAATATTGATGAAAACATAAATACAACCTACAACCATTTTAAAGAAATTCAGGAAAAATGGCGTAATGCAGGTCCCATACCAAGAGATAAGTACAATACTATTTGGAATACTTATCACCATCACACCGAAAATTTTTATGATTTTTTACATCTTAACAGAGAATTTAGGGATTTAGATTTTAAACACAATCTAGAGCAAAAATTAAAAATTATAGAAAGAGCCACCGAACTTGCGCAGGAAACCGATATTAATCGATCCTTTAGAGAATTACAACTTCTTCACAAAATGTGGAAAGAAGATCTAGGACCCGTAGAAAAACAATATCGAGATGTTATTTGGGAAAAATTTAGTGATCTCACAAAGCAGATTCATGAAAATAGACAACGCTATTTTAAAGAAATCGATAAAGTTTATGAGAAAAATCTAGAAGTAAAGCTAGATATCATAGAAAAAATAAAACAAGTAGCTAGCGACACACCTTCTAATCATTCTGGTTGGCAAGCTAAGATTAAAGAAATTGAAAGTTTGAGAGATTCTTTTTTTAAAGCTGGTAAGGTTCCTGCTCAAGTGAATGAGGCTACATGGGATGCTTTTAAAGCTTCGGTTAGAGAATTTAATCGAGATAAAAATTCTTTCTATAAAAATCTAAAAAAAGATCAGTTTGACAATCTAAAAAAGAAGATGGAACTGATCAAAATTGCTGAGGATAATAAAGATAGTGATGACTTTCAGGCTATGACTCCTTTAATGAAAAAAATTCAAAACGATTGGAAAAAAATTGGACACGTACCAAGAAAAGATAGTGATCGTATTTGGAAACGTTTTAAAAATGCCTGTAACTTTTATTTTGATCGAATTAATGCCGAAAGAAAAGAAGCAAATAAGGAAGAAGAAGATAATTATGAAGTGAAGAAAAGTAAATTAGACACACTCAAACAGCTCACTTTATCTGGTAATGTCGAAGAAGACCTCAAAGTTATTAAACAACATATCGAAGCATGGAAATCTCTGGGTAGAGTTCCTTATAGCAAGAAACAAATAGAATCTGATTTTAATAAGTTTTTAGACAGCTATTTTGAACAACTCAATTTAAGCCGAAAGGAAACCGAACTTATTAAATATGAAAATAGACTGAATGCATTGGCTAGTCAAAATGATGAACGTGGTCTTGCGCAAGAACAGAGTTTTATTCGTAAAAAAATAGATGAAGTGAAAGGTGAAATTCGACAACTTGAAAATAATCTTCAGTTCTTTAAGCATGCAGATGACAGCAATCCAATGGTCATGGATGTTAGAAAAAATATTTCAAAACATCAAGATACGTTGGATGTATGGAAATCTAAACTAAAAAAAATAAAACAACTTTAAGCCACCAATAGCCCATTTATCTAAAACTAAATGGGCTATTTTTATTACCCAATTGCAAAAACTATGCGTTGCTCCCTCTGTGATGGAAAAACAAGTTTATTCTACACTCTTTCAAATCGTGAATACTATCGTTGTAATACCTGCGACGGAACGCAACTAGCACCAAAAAATCGCTTGTCTCAACTCGATGAAAAAGCGCGCTATTTACTTCATAAAAATGATGTTCATGATCCAGGCTATCAACAATTTGTTGCTCCAATAGTTGACGCTATCTTAAAAAATCATGATAATCGCGCCTTGGGTCTCGATTTTGGATGTGGCACAGGTCCAGTAATAGCTAAACTTCTTTCTGCATCCCAATATAAGATAGAAAAATATGATCCCTTTTTTATGCAAGACCTATCTGTATTGAAACAGTTTTACAATTATATAATTTGCTGTGAAGTTATTGAGCATTTCTACACTCCCAAAAAAGAATTTGAATTGCTTCACTCACTACTTAAGCCTAACGGAAAAATGTACTGCAAAACTAATCTTTTGCTGCCTACTATAAACTTTGAGACATGGTGGTATAAGAATGATAGCACTCATGTTTTTTTCTATAGCAAAAACACCTTAAATTATATTAAAGAGGCATTTCATTTTGAAACTTTAGTTATCAAAAAAGATTTATTTATTTTAGGTAAGTAAGGTTATAATCGCTTTGCTTCTTCCCAAAAAATATCCATTTCTTTTAAAGTCATTTCGTCAAGAGGTTTTTTGAGCTGTTTTGCTTTCTGCTCTAAATATTGAAAACGTTTTATAAATTTTTTATTGGTACGCTCAAGAGCGTCTTCGGGATTAATTTTAAGAAAACGTGCGTAATTTATCATAGAAAAAAGAACATCTCCAAACTCTGCTTCCATTTTATCTTGATCTTGATTATCAATTTCTAATTGAAGTTCGTTGAGTTCTTCTTTTACCTTTTCAAATACCTGTTTAGGCTCTTCCCAATCAAATCCAACACCAGCAACCTTATCTTGAATTCGACTAGCTTTAACTAAGGCTGGCAAGGATTTTGGCACACCTTCTAAGACACTTTTTTTTCCTTCTTTTAATTTCAGGCTTTCCCAATTTCGCTTTACATCTGCCTCATTTTTTACTTTGATATCACCATAAACATGAGGATGACGATGAATCAATTTTTCACTAATACTATTGGCTACATCTGCAATATCAAAATCATGAGTTTCACTTCCTATTTTGGCATAAAAAACAATATGAAGTAACAAATCTCCAAGTTCATTTTTAACTTCTTGTAAATTATTATCGAGTATAGCGTCTCCCAGCTCATATGTTTCTTCGATAGTCAAATGCCTAAGGGTTTGTAAGGTCTGTTTTTTATCCCATGGACATTGCTCACGTAGCTCATCCATTATGGTTAATAATCTATCGATAGCATCAAGTTGATCGGCTCTAGTATTCATAGCATCTTACAATTGAAAATTTTGCATGCGTAGTTGTGTCGCATTGAACTCGCTAATCATTTGTTCAATTATTACCGCTGCAGGTTTTATGTCATGTATTAATCCAGATACCTGGCCAATTTCTAATTCACCTTCTTCCAAATCACCCTCAAACATTCCTTTTTTGGCTCGTGCTCTACCAAGAAGTGTTTTGAGCTCTTCTACAGTGGTACCTTTGGTATAAAGTGCATGAACATCATTAAAAAATTTATTTTTAAGCAATCGAACAGGAGCAAGTTCTTTTAATGTTAGTTGCGTATCTCCTTCTTTTGCAGCAACAACCTGTTGTTTAAATAAGGTATGAGACGATGCTTCCTCACTAGCTACAAAGCGACTGCCTACTTGAACTCCATGAGCTCCTAAAGCCATCGCAGCAAACATAGCAGCTCCTGTAGCTATACCTCCAGCAGCAATTAAAGGAATTTTAATTTGCTCTTTAACCATAGGTATTAGTGTTAAGGTTGTGGTTTCATCACGACCGTTGTGTCCTCCTGCTTCAAAACCTTCGGCTACAACTGCGTCGACGCCACCATCTTGTGCTTTTAGCGCAAATTTTAAACTACTTACAACATGTACAACAGTTATTCCTTTCTCTTTTAAAAAATGTGTATACGATTTGGGATTACCCGCCGAAGTAAAAACGATCTTTACTCCTTCCTCTACAATAATTTGAAGTATTTCTTCTAGATTGGGGTAAAGCATTGGCACATTTACTCCAAAAGGAGCATTTGTTGCTTGTTTGCATTTTTGAATATGCTCTCTAAGAATTTCTGGATACATAGAGCCAGCTCCGATCAATCCTAACCCACCTGCGTTACTTACTGCACTGGCTAATCGCCACCCACTTGCCCAAATCATTCCGCCTTGTATGATTGGATACTTAATAGAAAAGAGCTCTTTAATTGTTTGCATAAACTTTACTTTTTTTTGACAAGAAATAAATTCAAATATCAGGATTATTTAGAATGAAGCCTAATTTTAGAAAAGTGTTTAAATTACTTCGTTAAAATTAAGAAATTACTCCAGACCCTATCAATTCATCATCATGATACCACGCTACAAATTGACCTTCACTAATAGCGCTCTGTGCATTTTTAAATTCTACATATAATCCAGAAGCGGTTTGATGTAATACAGCTTCTTCTAAAGGTTGACGATAGCGAATTCTAGCCATCACGTTCATTGTTTCACCGTCCTGTAATGTCAAATCTTTACGAATCCAATGAACTTCTTCATTGAGTACAACCAATGCATAGCGATATAAACCAGGATGATTTTTACCTTGACCGGCGTAAATGGTGTTAGTAACTACATCTGTCTCGATAACAAACAATGGTTCTGGGGTTCCTCCCACTGCAAGTCCTTTGCGTTGCCCCTTGGTAAAATAGTGAGCCCCTTGGTGCCTTCCTACTATTTTGCCTTGATCGGGTGTATAGCTATATTTTTCAGCTAAAAGTTCTAGCTTCACTTCTTTTTTAGTGTGATGATATGAATGCGATTTTTTAAAAACTTCATCATCAGAAGCAATTTCAATAATATTACCCTCGATGGGTTTCAGCTTTTGTTGTAAAAATTCTGGTAAGCGAACCTTTCCTATAAAGCATAATCCTTGAGAGTCTTTCTTATCGGCTGTGATAAGATTTTGTGATTTTGCAATTTCACGCACCTCAGACTTGAGCAAGTCTCCTATTGGAAAAAGCGTTTTTGAAAGTTGCTCTTGAGATAGCTGACATAAAAAATAAGATTGATCTTTGTTTGTATCTTTTCCCGCTAATAAGCGATGCGTTAATTTACCATCTACGGTTATTGAATCCTTTCTACAGTAATGACCGGTTGCTACAAAATCTGCCCCTAGTGACATGGCAATTTTCATAAAGACATCAAATTTGATTTCTCTATTGCACAATACATCAGGATTAGGAGTTCTCCCTTTTTCATATTCATAAAACATATAATCTACAATACGGTCTTTATATTGTTCACTTAAGTCAACCGTTTGAAAGGGGATTCCAAGTTTTTCTGCTACCAAAAGTGCATCATTACTATCGTCTAACCAAGGACACTCGTCGGATATGGTTACAGAATCATCATGCCAATTTTTCATAAATAAGCCTATCACCTCATACCCCTGCTCTTTTAACAAATATGCAGTAACGCTTGAATCAACCCCTCCTGATAATCCTACAATAACTCTCTTCATTTTATTTACGCTTCAGTCTGCAAAAATAATAATAAAAAAAGCAATGCATATGCATCGCCTCATGGTTTTCTCTATCTCAATATTTTCTTATGTTATCATTTGCTCCGCAAAGGAAAAGACTTACGCTCTGATAGCTTTCCATCCTTATAATACGTCCAGATACTATCTTTTCGATCATTTTTATATTTACCTTCAATCAGTAATTTACCATCTGGGTCATAATATTTTGTCATACCGTGTAACTGATCATCTTGATACGTATATTCTTTAATAAGAACTCCTTGCTCAGAATAAATAAAACGCTGTCCTTGACGCTTTCCATCCACGTATAAAACACGTTCTGTAAGTTGACCATTGGGAAAATAAGTGAGTTGTTCGCCATTTACCTTATCATTTTTATAAAATTCTGTCATCATTAGTTTATCAGAATTATTATGATAGTAATCCCATCTACCTACTCTTTTCTTGTTTAGCAAAGTACCTGTACTCATCAAAGTTCCTTTTTGTGAATAGTAACTTACATATACTGAGTCAGTTTTTTTTGAGAATTTCTTTATTGCAGTTGGTTTGTCACCGCTACTAGGTTTATAAAATTTAAATTCTCCAATTTCTTTACCATGTTCGAAATTACCTTGATAACGTAATTGCTCTGAGTTTGGATACGTTTTTTGCCATTTGCCATGACGTTTACCTTCAGCATCAAATTCATTATAAGTTTGAGCAAAACTGGTGCTTATGAGCATACAAAAAAAATAAACTAAAATATTGAATTTCATATATCAAAAAATTTAACCAAATCAATAATTCAAAAAATATGCCATTTGTAAAGTAACACTTTTAAAACAAACTAATTAATTCAAATAAAAACATTAAACATTTCTTAACCTAGTATTAAAAAATCTTTAAGAGTCGTTAAAGTATACTTGATTAACTATTGTTTAACTTATGTTATGAAAAATTAAACAAAAATATATTGTTTCTTAGATGCAACAAATTTAAAACTTAAAAACATGAAAATTATTTCAAACATTGGAAAATTTGCTATTATTGGGGCTTTGGTATTAGGTATCGCCTCATGCAGTGATGATGATGACGGGGATTTTGTTGAGTTAGAAACAAATCTTGTTGTAACAGCAACCGCAGACAGCGAGTTGACTTCGCTTGTTGCGGCTTTGGCTAAGGCCGAATTGGTTACAACACTTAACGGATCTGGACCATTTACAGTATTAGCTCCAACAGATGCCGCATTTAGCGCTTTTTTAGAAGCTAATAATTATGAAAATGTCAATGACATTCCTGTAGAAACATTAAAACAAGTATTATTAAATCACGTTATCCCAGGAGAAATAGAAGCTGCCGATTTGAAAGCTGAGGTATCGGGGTATGCCACCACCGCATCTACAGCGGGTCCCAACGGTGCTAATATTAGTATCTATTATGAAGCTTCGAGTGATGTAACGTTCAACGGAGGAAAAGATAATGGTGGAGCAACTGTAACCACTGCAGATATTAGCGCATCCAATGGAATAATTCATAAGGTAGATGCAGTTATCGGATTACCAGATATTGTATCTATGGCAAAAGCAAATGCTAATTTTTCAACGCTCGTAAGTGCGGTGGTAGCTGCTGATCTTGTTACAACTCTACAAAGTGATGGTCCTTTTACTGTTTTCGCTCCAAATAATGCTTCATTTTCAACTTTTTTAAGTGATAATGAGTTCAGTACTCTAGAGGATGTTCCCACAGAAACATTAACACAAACTTTACTTAATCACGCACTTACCTCTGCAACAACAAGTTCAGATCTAAGTGCCGAGGGATCAGGATACGTACAAACTGCTTCTACAGCTGGTCCAGATGGTGAAAATATTAGTATGTTTTATGATGCTAGTAGTGGTGTTATCATTAATGGTGGTGCTTCTAATAAAGGAGCTCAAGTTGAAACTGCTGATATCGTAGTTACAAATGGTATTATCCATCAAGTGGATGCAGTAATTAATTTACCAAACGTAACCACATTTGCTGCAGCTGATACTAGATTTTCTACCCTTGTAACTGCTTTAACTGAAGCTAATTTGGTAGGTGCTTTACAAGCAGAAAATGGTACAGGAACACCAGAAGCACCTTTTACTATATTTGCTCCAACTAATACTGCTTTTGATGAATTAGCTGAGATACCTACTGGGGATGCTTTAACAGATGTATTACTATTACATGTAATCGAAATGAGTAATGTTACATCTGCTGATCTTACGACGTCTACAGTAGTTTCTCTTGGTGGTAATTTGGATATTGACGCTACTGCTATTACCGTAAAAGGAGAAGGTAATGCAGAAGCAAGTGCTATAATTTTAGCTGATGTACAAGCTACTAACGGAGTAATACATGCTATTGACCAAGTTTTATTACCAAATCCTAATTTATAAAACAGGAACGAACTAATTTTATAAAACCCAGATGATTAAAATCGTCTGGGTTTTATAATTTATAGATATCTAAGTAAAAAAAGTTATTACTTCTTCTTTTTCTGTTGTTCAGCTTGTTCCATCATTTCTTTCATTTTTTGCTGAAATTTACTTTGCTTTTTTGGTTTCTTTTTATTTTCCTGAATTCTAGCATGAATTTTGGCGTCATCGATAATCACATTTTTGATCACTAACATAATTCCAATAGTAATTAGGTTGGAAACAAAATAGTAAAGAGATAAACCACTTGCATAGTTGTTAAAGAAGAATAACATCATGAGTGGAGATAAGTACATAATAAATTTCATATTAGGCATACCTGGTTGAGTTTGCATATTTTGCCCAGTAGTCATCATCATATAAATAAAAATTGCGATAGAAGCCAGAATTGGAAAAAGACTAACATGATCCCCGTAAAAAGGGATGTTAAATGGAAGCTCTGCAATGGTATCATAGCTAGAAAGATCATCTGCCCATAAAAAACTCTTTTGACGTAGTTGAAACGCACTTGGAAAAAAGTTAAATAAAGCGTAAAATACTGGTATTTGCATAAGTGCAGGTAAACAACCACTCATAGGACTCGCACCAGCCTTACTGTATAATGCCATCGTTTCTTGTTGTCTTTTCATGGCATTGTCCTTATGCTTCTCATTAATCTCATTGATTTCTGGTTTAAGCACTTTCATTTTTGCCTGAGATACATAAGATTTATACGTAACTGGAGACAAAACAATACGAACTATGATTGTCATCACAATAATCGCTACACCATATGATGGCAAAAAGCCACTTAAAAATGCAAAGAATGGAATGAACAAATATCTATTGATCCATCCAAAAATTCCCCATCCTAAAGGAACAATCTCATCAAGATTTTTATTATAATCACTCAAGATCTTATAATCTGTAGGTCCATAATACCAATTCATGGTATAGTTAAGCTCTCCTGATTGAAGTTCCAACGGCATTGTAGAAGAAAACTCTTTGGTAACTTGTACATCTTTATCATCCAGATCACTAATCTCGGCTACATTTTTTGAAGTGAATTTTGCACGTGTGAAGGGAGTGTTTGTTAAAAGAATTGAAGAGAAGAAATGCTGCTTGTAAGCTATCCAACTCACGGCTTCCTCTTCATCGTCTGTAAATTCACCTTGTCCTGAATAATCATCTTTGTCACCTTCATATTCATAATGTATTTCTGTATATCGGTTCTCGTAAGACGCACTTTTTGCATGACGAATTCCTTGCAGTTTCCAGTCTAGAGAAATGGGTTGACTACTATTTATAACACCTTGCAATCCTTGAGATCTAATAGAGAAATCAACCATATACTCATTAGGTTTGAGCGCATAGCGATACTCCAGAAATTGAGAATCAGACACCTTTAACTGCATAGTTAAAATGGTATTGTCTCCGCTTGTGGTTACTTTTGGTTCAAAAAATAAATCTGATGTATTTAAAATGCGATTATCGGTTGTTCCAAAATTAAGATTAAAAGATGCGTTTTTACCATCTTTGATTAAGTAAACAGGTACAGAATCATACGTCTTAAAATTTTTAAGCAGTGCTTCAGAAATATACCCTCCTCTATTATTTATCTTAAGACGAAGTACGTCATTTTCAATGGTAGTTATGGCTTCTTTTGCTGATGGTAAACCTGCGGAATAAGCAAACACTCCTAATTGTGTTTTTGCTCGCTCAATAGCTACAGAATCTTGAGGGTTTGCTATTAATGCTTCACTTTGAGTTACAAATTCTGTTTCGGGTAATGCTTTGTCTCCTTTTTGAGCATCAATCTGTTCTTGTTTTGCTTTTTCTGCTTCCAACTCTTCTGGAGTCGGTTGATTTTGATAAAGTAACCAGATTAAAATAACTCCAATTAATACAAATCCAATAATTGAATTTAAGTCAAACTTCTTTTCTTCCATTTAAATAAGTGTAAAAGAATATATAACAATTAGCATATATTCTTAAAATTAAACTATGTGTACGTGTTTTATATTATCAATTTTCTCGCCACCTATAAAGATTGCGACAATTTGGCGTCTATTTAGCTTTTGAGTAAGTCATAGCCGCTTTGGTAAAGGCTACAAATAACGGATGTGGATTTGCTACAGTACTTTTGTACTCTGGATGATACTGCACTCCCACAAACCATGGGTGATTGTCTACCTCTACAATCTCTACCAATCCAGTTTCTGGATTAATACCTGTAGTTTTAAGACCCGCTTGTTCTAACTGTTCTTTGTAAGCGTTATTATATTCGTAACGATGTCTATGGCGTTCAGAAATATTTTTTTCACCATACGCTTCGTAGACTTTACTCCCTTCTAGAAGTTCGCATTGCCAAGCTCCTAAACGCATGGTACCTCCCATATTGGTAATGCTTTTTTGTTCTTCCATCAAACTAATAACTGGAGAAGAAGCATTCTCATCAACCTCAATAGAGCATGCATCTTTTAATCCCAGTACATTTCGAGAATATTCGATAACTGCCATTTGCATACCCAAACAAATTCCGAAAAACGGAATTTTATGTTCTCGAGCATATTGCACAGCCTTTATCTTACCTTCAATACCTCGTTCCCCAAAACCTGGCGCTACTAGAACTCCATCAAGATGAGCTATTTTGTTTTTTATAGTCGAATCATCAATGTGTTCTGAGTGGATACTTTCAATATTTACCCTAACTTCATTCTCTGCTCCAGCATGAATAAATGCTTCTAAAATTGACTTGTAAGAATCCTGTAGCTCTACATATTTACCTATAAGACCGATCGTTACCTCGTGCTTAGGATTTTTATGACGTTGTAAAAAATCATTCCATTTATCCAAATTAGGTTCATCATCATCGCGCAGTACCAGTTGTTTTAGAACCACTGTATCCAAACCTTCTTCTAGCATTAAATTTGGAACATCATAAATCGTAGAAGCATCAATCGACTGGATTACGGCTTCTTGACGTACGTTACAAAAAAGAGCCAGTTTTCTACGTAAATCTTCAGACAATTCATGTTCTGTTCTACACACTAAGATATCTGCTTTTATACCACTCTCCATCAACGTTTTGACACTGTGCTGAGTTGGTTTAGTTTTTAATTCACCCGCCGCAGATAAGAAAGGAATCAAGGTTAAATGAATTACAAGTGCATTATTATCTCCCAATTCCCATTTGAGCTGACGTACAGCTTCTATATAAGGTAAAGATTCTATATCTCCTACTGTACCACCTATCTCTGTAATCACAATATCATAATTACCACTTTTACCTAAAATTTGTATACGCTCCTTAATCTCGTTGGTAATATGAGGAACTACTTGTACAGTTTTTCCTAAAAACTCACCGCGTCGCTCTTTATCTATAACACTTTGATAAATTCTACCCGTGGTGACATTATTAGCTTGTGAAGTAGGTGTATTTAAAAATCGCTCATAATGCCCCAAATCAAGATCAGTCTCGGCTCCATCATCGGTAACGTAACATTCACCATGCTCGTAAGGGTTCAATGTTCCCGGATCAACATTTATGTACGGATCTAACTTTTGAATTGTAACACGATAACCTCTTGCTTGCAAAAGTTTTGCTAAAGAGGCTGCAATGATACCTTTACCTAATGAAGAAGACACCCCTCCTGTTACAAAAACATATTTGGTATTAGCCATATACTTTAAATTAATCCGATTGTAGTAAAATTTTGCGCAAAAGTACGAAGAACTAACGAAACTGAAGCTTGAAAAATTAGCATTCTTTTTAGAAATCAATGATTCTTACTTAACAATTTTAAGGTTTTGAGTTTTATAAAGAACCTTAAATAAAAAATCTCATCATTTGGCAATGATGAGATTTTTTTCGAATTAAAAATTTTACTATTCCTCTTCGTCAGAATTTGACTTAGCATCAGTTGTAAAATCTGTAATTCCTTTATTTTGAAGAATGTTATACCACTGCAAGACTTTTTTGATATCACTTGGATACACTCTTTCTTCATCATAATTAGGCAAAACTTCACCAAAATAAGACTCCAATTTGGCTTTTGATTCTTTGTGATTAATAGCCTGTCCGCCATTCTCCTTTTCTTGAATATTTTTAAAAATATCTCTTAAAGGAACTTCTTCTGTAGTAGTATAAATAGCTATCTCGCTCAATACGCTTACGTTATTTCTCATATTGACTGTAAGACGTTTTCCGTCTGCCAACGATTCTGCTACGAAACCAGTACGTGTTTGCGCTTTTAATTCATATAGACCGGGTTTTCCCGAAATCGCTAATATCTTATCCAAACTCATATTATATTCTTTATAATGCTGGCAAATATCTAGAGTTCAACTTTAAAAATCAAACGATAGTACAGCTAAATTTATCTTAATTTTTAAAATTTTAATACAAACACAGACTATCGTCCTTTTTTAAGTAATGGAAAACGCATTCTATAGTCCATTTGGATTTTACCTTTTGAAATATTGGACAATTTACCTTTTATCAATCGTTTTTTCAAACTAGATAACTTGTCTGTAAAAAGAATGCCTTCTATATGATCGTATTCGTGTTGTATTACACGCGCAGCCAAACCATCAAACGAATGTGTTTGAGTTACTAAATTTTGATCTAAATAAGTAATGGTTATTTTTTCTTTTCTAAACACATCTTCTCTAACATCAGGGATGCTTAAACATCCTTCATTAAATGCCCACTCTTCTCCAGACTCTTCTGTAATAACAGGGTTAATAAACACTTTTTTAAAGGTAGCTAAACTTTGCTGCTGTTCCTCATTGAGCTCCTCGTCTTCGGCAAAGGGAGAAGCATCAACTACAAACAAACGAATAGACAGTCCGATTTGAGGTGCCGCAAGACCTACTCCATGTGCATTGTACATGGTTTCAAACATATTATCTATCAACTCGTTTAAGTTGGGATACTCTGTCTCAATTGCTTTTGCTTTCTTTTTTAAAACAGGATCACCGTAGGCTACAATTGGTAATATCATATACTTATTCTAACTAATTAATTTTATATTTTTTTACAAGTTATATAAATAGTCTTGCAAAATTATCGTGGCACTTATTTGATCTACCAAAGCTTTATCCTTGCGCTTTTTTTTAGAAATTCCGCTAGCAATCATGGTATCAAATGCCATTTTGGATGTAAAACGCTCATCAATTCTTTTTATTGGTATCTCGGGAATAATGAGTGTTAATTTATCTAGAAATTCCTTAATAGCTCCTTCTATTTGAGAGGCTTCTCCATGAAGTCTTTTGGGCGCTCCAACCACAAACAGCTCTACCTCTTCGTTCGTAACATACGCTTTTAACCATTCCAACAATTCTCTGGTACCTACCGTAGTAAGACCCGATGCAATTAATTTTAATTCGTCTGTAACTGCAATACCACATCGCTTACTTCCATAATCAATTGCCAAAATTCGTGCCATTGCTGTTTTTCTGCAAAAGTAAGATTTATTATAAGAAGACCCTAATTATTATTAGTGACCTAAAAAAAGTAGCTGTATTCTAAAATTCAAGATTTAGCTATTATATTTGTCAAAAAATCACACTAAATGAACCAACTCAAGGAAACAATAGAAAATGCCTGGTCTAATAGAGATCAATTAAAAGAAACCTCAACGCAAAATGCTATACGAGAAGTTATTGATCTTCTGGATAACGGAAAACTTCGTGTTGCCGAACCTACGGCATCGGGCTGGCAAGTAAATGAATGGGTTAAAAAGGCGGTTGTACTTTATTTCCCGATCCAGAAAATGGAAACACTAGAAGCTGGAATTTTTGAATATCATGACAAAATACCTTTAAAACGTGGTTATGAGGCCAAAGGAATTCGTGTAGTTCCTAACGCTGTAGCTCGTCACGGCGCATATATTTCTGCTGGTACAATCTTAATGCCGAGTTATGTAAATATTGGCGCATATGTTGATGAGGGTACGATGGTAGATACATGGGCGACTGTGGGAAGTTGTGCACAAATCGGTAAGAATGTACACTTAAGTGGTGGTGTAGGTATAGGAGGCGTATTAGAACCTTTACAAGCTGCACCTGTTATCATCGAGGACAATGCTTTTATTGGATCACGATGCATTGTTGTTGAAGGAGTGCGTGTAGAGAAAGAAGCTGTACTGGGTGCCAATGTAGTACTCACAGCTTCAACAAAAATCATAGATGTTACTGGAGACACTCCGATCGAAACTAAAGGGATCGTGCCATCTGGTTCTGTTGTCATACCAGGAAGTTATACAAAAAAGTTTCCAGCAGGAAATTACAATGTTCCTTGTGCTTTGATCATTGGGAAAAGAAAAGAAAGTACCGATAAAAAAACTTCGCTTAATGACGCGTTACGCGAATATAACGTAGCTGTTTAAGCTTATAGCATCCATACTTTTTAAAACAATCTCGCTAAATGCGAGATTGTTGCTTTTTTATAATTTTTTAAAATTTTACTCACATTTAAAAAATTAGTATTATTGCACAACTGATAGATCTACCTTAACACTATACTTGTGACCTCCTACTTATCTCATATTAAATTACTTGGCAAGCGCTTGTTACTAGTTACAGCTTTGTATCAAATCTGTCGTATATTATTTTTTCTTTTTAATTTTACATCGTTTTCCAAAGCATCATTTTATGAATTTCTGGGAGGTATCCGTTTTGACCTTTCTACAATTGCTTATACTAATTTAATAATTATCATCGCTCATACAATTCCTGGCAATTTTAAAGACAACATACTGTATCAAAAAATAGTAAAGAGGGTATATTTTGGACTGAATGCTATATTTATAGCAACCAACTTTATAGATATGGAATATTATAAGTTTACGGGAAAAAGGAGTTCTTATGGTATGATTACTGCACAAGGCATGGAAAATGAGATTACTGGCTTAGTATTCTCTTTCATGACAGAATTTTGGTATATCTTATTAATTTTAGTTTTATTGCTTTTTTTGTTTTGGAAGCTGATCCCCACATCATTGCCCTTATCAAGAAATTCTGAATACTCACTGAAGCATATAATTATTACTTCGCTAAGTTTTATTGCAATTATTACGGTGACCGTTATAATTGGACGCGGAGGGACGCAGCGTAAACCTCTTAAAAGAGTTGATGCAATTCAATACGGAAGTGCGCAAACGAGCGCCCTAGTACTAAACACTCCATTCTCAATATTAAAAACCCTATCTAAAAAAGAGGATTTAAGTATCCCCAATTATTTTAATCCTACAACATTAGCAAAATATTTTAATCCAATAAAAACATATACGAGCAAGCAACCATTTACCAAAAAAAACGTAGTAATAATTATTCTAGAAAGTTTTGGAAACGAGAATATAGGATCGAACCTTTCGGATAAAAGCTATACTCCTTTTCTTGATTCATTAATTACTCAATCTTTATTTTTTAGAAATGGATTTGCAAATGGTCGTCTATCTATAGATGCGGTTCCTTCTATTCTTTCTAGCATCCCTAGTTTGATGAACAACAATTTCATACAGTCCACTTATGCGTTTAATAAAATTAAAGGATTACCCAAAATTCTTAAAGAACAAGGATATCACACTTCCTTTTTTCACGGTGCCTTTAACGGTAGTCAAAATTTTGATCAATACGCAAAGATAAGCGGTTTTGATGCCTATTATGGCAAGAATGAGTACCCCTATCCTGGAGGAGAAGACGGTCGATGGGGAATTTTTGATGAAGAGTTTCTACAGTTTTTTGGTGAAAAATTAGCCAATTTTAAAGCTCCATTTTTTACAACTCTTTTCACCATTTCTTCTCATAATCCGTATATAATACCAGAGAAATATAAAAATAGATTTCCAAAAGGGACGACAAAAATTCACGAATCTATAGGGTATACCGACTATGCTCTAAGTAAATTTTTTGATCGAGTTAAACATGAATCTTGGTATAAGAATACACTTTTTGTACTTTCTGCAGATCACACATCGGCTGGTGGTAAGGGTTTTTATAACACCAGCTTAGGAAAACTCTCTATTCCAATTCTATTTTTTGATCCCTCTAATAATGAACTTAAAGGAACTAATGATAAAAATTTTCAGCAAATTGACATCCTACCTACAATTTTAGAATACCTTAATTATGAGGGGAAAATTTTAAGTTTTGGCAATAGCCTTTCAGAAAATGATCGTATGATAGCTTGTTATCAAAATAACGCGTATCATTTTGTTAAAAAAGAATATTATCTCATCTTTGATGGAAATAAAACATTAGGTTTTTATAATTGGAAGAAAGATTCGATGCAAACAGTAAATATATCAGAAACTGAACGTGAACGACGTATCGAATTTGAAAAACAAGCTAAGGCATATATCCAATGTTTTAACAGCCGAGTGGTAAACAACCAACTAACTCTGGATTAATGAAAATTTTAGTCATACAGCAGAAAATGATTGGTGATGTCCTAACCAGTACAATTATCTGCAGATCTTTAAAAGAGCAATATCCCAAATCTGAAGTAGTGTATTTGGTGAATTCGAGTACCATACCAGTGCTCGAAGGAAACACCTCTTTTGACAGAATAATTGAATTTAAAACAGATTATAGAGATAGTAAACTTGCGTTTATAAAATTTTTAATCGCTATTCGAAAAGAGAGATTTGATCTCGTTGTTGATGCTTACGGCAAATTAGAAAGCAATTTGATATCATTGTTTTCTAATGGTAAAGAAAAAATTTCATTTTATAAAAAATATACGCATTGGATTTATACCAAAACGGTTCATCGTGTCACTACACCAATAACGAATGCCAGTACTGCTATAGAAAATAGACTGCGCCTCATCTATCCTGATCCGGTTTTAAAAGATCATATAAAAAGGCCACAAATCCAGCTTACAAGCACAGAAAAAAAAGTCGCCAAAAAAATATTGATGTCGCATGCTATATCCTTAAACGAACCTTTATTTATGATTAGCGTACTTGGCAGTGAAGATATAAAAACACTTCCTCCCTCTTATATGGCAGCTTTACTTGACGAAATTGTAAAATTCACAAATGCCTCTATTCTTTTTAACTATATGCCCTCTCAAGTACAGGAAGCAAAAGCTATTTATAATTTAACTGCTTTTGAGACGCAACGTAAAATCCATTTTGACGTCTTTGGAAAAAGTCTACGAGAGTTTATGGGAATTTTATACCACTGTACAGCTTTATTAGGGAATGAAGGTGGAGCAGTTAATATTGCAAAAGCTCTAGATAAGCCGACATTTACGATTTTCTCGCCATGGATAATTAAGAAAGATTGGAATATGTTTGAAGACGGAAAAAAACATGACTCTATTCATTTAATCGATGTCAAACCAGAATTGTATGGTTCCAAATCACCTAAACAAATGAAAAAAGAGTCACTTGCACTTTACAAAGAATTTACCCCAGATATGATTATTAAAAAGTTGCAAAACTATTTAACTCAATTTATTAATCCAGATTTGGATTGATATTTAAATCACTACGTTAAGAAAGTAACTTTATTATTAAATTATTTTTTGCTCATTACAACCTATAAGAATATGCAAAATACAGTAAAACTCTCTGGAGTTATAATAACATACAATGAAGAACGAAAGATTGAAACATGCATACAATCTTTACAAAATGTGGTAGATGAAATCGTTGTTGTTGATTCTTTTTCTACAGATCGTACAGAGGCTATTTGTAAGAAGTATAATGTAAAATTTGTAAAACAAAAATTTCTTGGATATAAAGAACAAAAAAACTTTGTTATCTCACAAGCATCCTATGACCATATTATTTCTCTAGATGGAGATGAAGCCTTATCCGAAGAGCTACAAAAGTCTATTATTGACTTAAAATCAAATTGGGTTTATGATGGATATTATATGAATAGATACAATAATTTTTGTGGACAATGGATCAAACATTCTGATTGGTACCCAGATAAAAAGCTAAGAGCCTTTAAAAAAGGAAAAGGTGAATGGAAGGGTATTAACCCTCATGATTCGTATAAGCTTTACAACCCTAACAACAAAGGAAAATTAAAAGGCGATATTCTACACTGGAATTATCCAACATATAGCGCTTTTAATCAACAAATTGAAAAATTTTCGACGATCTCTGCACATTCCTATCACGAATTGGGAAAAAAAGCTCCCTTGTGGAAATTATTTTTTAATCCAACTTGGGCATTTTTTAAATCGTATGTTTTAAGGTTAGGCTTTTTGGATGGAGTCAATGGCTTTGTAATATGCTCACAAACGGCAAATCTTACATTTCTCAAATACTTGAAATTAAGGGAATTAAATAACAAAAAAATATAAAAATAATTACCTACATGCCTGAGAATAATAGCAGCAATTTAAAAGTTTTACTTATACTTTTTAAAAGAATGGTATCTATTTGATTTAAAAAAAGCGAGATTGATCAAATTTATTTTCTTATTCTAATTAAGAAATAGAGCGTCTATTTCTTTTGCACAATTCTCCCAAGTATATGGCAATACTGTTTTACGTATTTCAGTTTGACATAAAAATGCCTTTTCAATTAATGCTACTACCTCTTCATAACCCACATCTATATCAAACAAGAAACCATTTTGCCCATGTTTAATTATATCTGGGCAAAATCCAGTTTTTGAAGCAACCGGAACGCAATTAGACATCATTGCTTCAAGCACAGGTACTGGACCTCCTTCTAACAAAGATGGTGAAACAAAAACATCAATCTTCTCATAAAAAGCAGGATAAGATTCGTACGGCATATTACTATAATAAACAAAGTTTGGTTGTCTAGATAATTCTTCAAATTTGTCATAGAGCTCCCAACTATCTCCAATTAGATAGAAAGTTCTTTTAGGCATATTCTTTACTAAATCAAGCACCAAATCTGGATTCTTTCTAGAGCTAAAATGAGAACTAAAACCTACCCCGCCAGCTCCCCGCTTATGACTAGCAAAAAAAGTGGATGATGTAGCTATATGAATAACCTGTAGCTTTTCAGGTCTTATACCAATCTCTATTAAATATTTTTTAATGGAAGAGTTTAAGCAAATGATATAATCTGCTTTATTAAGACACCAAACTACATGAGTTTTGGAGTATTTTTTGGACCATGTAGGATGCGTAAACATCACTATATTTTTCTTTTTAAAAATACTCGGTGTACTTCTCAAACAACGACAAAAATAGTTATGATAAATATAATAATACCCGTCTGCTTTGGGTAAATTTTTTAGCCTATTATGATAATAGGGCTTCGCATGTAATGAAGAATATCTAGATAGCCGTCGAACTTTAGCCCCAAATATCCATCCTTTATCCTTTTCTCGTGCTATATAAACAACCGTATTAACAACTTTATGTATTGGACTTTTATAAAACCAAGATTGTATAATTACATTGAGATATTTCCACTTATGAAATAATATAAAATATAGTTCTTCTTTAAGATTGCTTTTTTTCGGCATATTGATATCGTAATTTTATTTTAACGACATATAAAAATAAACTATTGACACAGATAGTTACTTCACTAGATAGCGTTACGTTCTTTATATAGGACTATCAAAAGCTCTATTTTTGTATTTACTTTTCCAAAAGAATAAACGCTTTTTAATACGGTTTTTTCTGTAGAAACGGTTCTGAAAATCTTTTGTGAATTGCCACATCAATTCAAATACCTTAACCTTATCTTGACCAGAGATTTTTGCATATTCGTCACTCATTATCTCAATCATAGATTTATGTATTGTTAACTTTGCAAAGTTTTTAATTCGATCTTCAAAGAGCATAGTTCCAAATTTCATTCGATTAAGGTCTACCAAATAAAACTCATAATCATTTTCATTTCTCTTAATCAAAGTATTACCAGGAGAATGATCTAAAAAATTCACACCCTTTTCATGGAGTTCAAAAGTAAATCTTGTAAACGCTCTAAGGATATCCTCATGATCCGGAATATCAAAATTTGTGGTTAATTCTCTAAATGTAAGGTCACAGTTTACGAGTTCACAAATATAATAACTCTTTTTAAACAACAAAGGTGTACAATTTAAATAATAACCTAATGGACTAGGCGTTCTAATACCTAGGGAAAGCAATTTTATAGCATAATTATAGGAGCGTTCTGCTTTGGATTTTCTAAAAAAACGATAAACAATTTGATTGATTAAATTTGGAACTTTAAAGGATTTGATGGTATATCGCTTACCATTGACTGGTATTATTTTTATAACATTACGATCCCCTTGTCCAAGTACTTCATCATAGGTATCAAAGTTGAAGATAATTTGTTCTATCTCTTGACTAATTTTTGTGTAATCCGAATGGACAACAAATTTATACTGCATGCTTTAAATACTTTTTTTACTAAAATTAACTACCGTTGCGTATTGAGGATATCGAATATCTAATTGTGTAAACAATGTAGGTACATTATAAAGATAAGGCTTTATAGATCGACTGCGGTTAATACCCTCGTGAATCAATATATTATACCCTAAATCTTTATACATTTTTTTTATACTTCTATTAGTAAAAAATCTCAAATGTGTTCGGTCCATGACTCCAAAATCTTCATATCGCCAATCTTTATGAATTAGTACTCGTATAAAAGTATTGTGATATCTTACGTTGGGAATAGAGCTTATCAAAACTCCATTTGGAGACAATTTATGCTTGATTTTATCTAACACCATATATGGATCTACGAGATGCTCTAATACATCATTAAAGTAAATTACATCAAAATAGGAATCCGGCAAATTATCCAAATGATCTTCACATCGACCTGAAAAAACTTTATCTAATTTATTTGAAGCTTTAACGGCCTCATTATCCATATATTCAATACCCCAAACCTCTGCATTAGTTTCTTTTTTGATAACCTCGGCAAACGCACCATTTCCACAACCTATATCAATTATAGTTTTAGGATTTTCGGGTAAGTACTTAATCATTTCATATCGAATATTATCGTAATATCCTTTAGGTTTATTCTCGTAATCCATACGGTTAATTAATTTCAATAATCTTGAAAAATTCTATCTAGTCAATACTGTTATAAAGCAAATATAAGGTATTAATCAATAGTGTTTAATTTGTTAAACTTAACTACAAACTTTACTTTTGACATCTTATAACAGCTCCTTATGATGTATGATATTTCAGTAATATTAATCAACTACAATTCTTCTTCTTTCACAATCAATTGTATCGATTCGATTTTTGACCAAACATCCTCAAAACTTGCTATTGAAATAATAATTGTAGATAATGCATCGGCTTATGAGGACTATCAAATTATAAAAAAAAGAGTTGATTTGCTAAATCTTCAAACAGTGACATTAGTTCGCAGTAGAATAAACACGGGGTTTGGAGGAGGCAATATGCTTGGTGTACAACATGCTAGAGGAAAATATTACGCTTTTATAAATAATGATACTCTTTTACAGAATGACTGCCTTTCTATTGTTTATGATTTCCTAGAAAAAACGTCGGATGCAGCGATTTGCTGCCCTCAACAATATGATGAGCATAACGAAGTGCAAAAATCTTTTGATCATTTCTTAAGTCTTCGAAGAGAACTTTTTGGAAGATCCATTTTAGAAAAACTAGCACCTAAAAAGTACCCGAAACGAAAAAAAATATACGAGCAACCTTTGAAGGTTCAAAGTGTTCCTGGCTCCTTCTTGGTGGCTAATGCAGAAGCCTTTGATAGTGTAGGAGGTTTTGACACTAATATATTTCTATACTATGAAGAAACTGATTTATGTTATCGCCTATTAAAAAAATCTGCTAACGGCTCCTCATATTTAGTTCCGCAAGGTCGATATACACATTTTAAAGGTCAAAGTACTGCCAAAAGTTTTGCTATAAAAAAAGAGTTAAAGATTTCTTTGCTATATGTTTTGAAGAAAAATTCTGGATATCTACCTTACTTAATTTTGAGATTCTGGTTACTTTTTAAATTTTTACTAAAATCTCTTTTTTCACCCAAAAATTGGAAGCTTTGTATCCTTTTTGCTAAAGGAGCTCCTTTAACAGAGTCGCTAAAGCATCGTCAAATACTATTAGAGAAATAATATGCGTATACTACATTTATCTGCTGTAAAAAACTGGGGTGGAGGAGAAAATCATATAGAAAATTTATGTTCAGAACTGGCAGTTACCAATCCAGAAATCTATACTCTTATTTTTTGTGTAAAGCACGGTGCATTTCATGAACGATTAAAAAAATCAAATCTTAATTATACAACCGCCAAATTACTTCCAAAATTTGATCCACGTTATTTTGTTAAATTAGGGCAAACATGTAAAAAAGAAGCTATTGATCTTATACATATTCATGATCCGAGCGCCATATTGCTAGCCATATTAGCTGATAAATTTTATAACTTACCTCCTTTTGTTTTTAGCAAGAAAACATCATTCCCCATAAAACAGAGAAAAAAAACACTTTTTAAATATAATTATCCAAAAATTAAAAAAGTTCTTTGCGTGTCTGATGAAACAAAAAGAATTGCAGCAGATGGTTTTTATGACAACAACAAACTTATTACCATATATCACGGCACCAATTTACAATCAAAAAGTGACCAAACTCCCTTTTTATTACGTGAAAGATACACTATCAAACCAGAGATAAAAATAATTGGGAATATCGCCAATCATATTCGTGCCAAACATTTGGATACCTGGATCGATGTTGCAGATCAAATTATTAATAAAAACCACAGAAGAGATTTTTTCTTTATTCAAATAGGCACATTTACAGATAGAACTGATGCTTTAGTAAACAGAATGAAGGCATTAAAGTTAGAGAATAATATGGCTTTTTTAGGCTATACCCCGAATGCTTCTAATTTTATTCCACAATTTGACATAAGCTTAATAACCTCTCAAAGCGAGGGGATCCCACAAGTGATTTATGAATCTCTATATCATAAAACGCCTGTTATTAGTACTGATGTAGGAGGGATTCCAGAGGTTATCCAAAACAATTTTAATGGACTTCTAAGTCCCATGCACGAACCAGAAAAACTTGCACAACATATAGTCAATCTGAGTGATAACAAGGAGCTACAATCTACATTTACAGAAAATGGATACATAAAGCTAATCAATACCTTTACTACTCAAAATATGGCATCACAAACCTTACAAGTATATAAAAACATTTTACAACATGGATGAGCAACGAGAAGCAACAGAACAAGCCTTAACGGTTCTTAAAAAAGGAGGTTTGATCCTCTACCCTACTGATACGGTTTGGGGAATTGGATGTGATGCTACTAATGCCGAAGCTGTAGACAAAGTATTTGCACTTAAACAACGAATGGAAAATAAAGCTTTGATTTGTTTAGTCAATGATTTTAAAATGTTGCAGCAATATGTTGAAGAAGTTCCTGAAGTAGCTTATGACATTTTAAAATTTGCAAAAAAAGCAACTACAATTATCTATGATCGTCCGTTACGAGTTGCCGAAAATTTAATCAGTGATGATAATTCGTTGGGTATTCGAGTTGTAAGAGATCCGTTTTGCAGCCAATTGATCAAAAAATTTAAACGACCCATTGTATCTACTTCTGCTAATATTAGTGGAAAAGCTACTCCAATGCGTTATCAAGAAATATCAAAAGAGATTTTGGAAGGCGTAGACTATATCGTAAATTTGCCACTTCAGAATAAAAATGCCAAACCTTCTGCCATTATTAAGATAGGAGGAGATAGTACGGTAAAAATTATCAGGAAGTAAATTGATTCATGTCGCAAAGTAAAAAGTATACAGATGCCCTAGCGCATCCAATTTTTCAAACAATATCAGAAGCTGCTCACCACCTCTCTCTTGATAGTTATGTAATTGGTGGATTTGTAAGAGATTATTTTTTAAACCGAGGTGAAGCCAAGGATATTGATATTGTGGCTATTGGCAGCGGTATCGCCTTAGCAAAAAAAGTTGCAAAAAGTCTCCCTAATTCTCCAAAAGTCCAAATTTTTAAAACGTATGGCACAGCCATGCTTAAAAATAAAGAGATCGAAGTTGAGTTTGTAGGAGCTCGTAAAGAATCCTATCAAACCAATAGTCGTAATCCAATTGTAGAAGATGGAAGTTTGGAAGATGATCAAAACCGTAGAGATTTTACAATTAATGCATTGGCATTAAGTTTAAACAACGACAATTTTGGTATGTTATTAGATCCTTTTGAAGGGTTAAATGATCTTAAATCAAAATTAATTCGCACACCTCTTGATCCAAATATTACATATTCTGACGATCCTTTGCGTATGATGCGAGCTATTCGTTTTGCTTGTCAGTTAAATTTTAAAATTGAACAAACATCACTTGATGCAATTAAAACTAATAAAAAACGTATAGAAATTATAACTCGGGAGCGCATTGTAGATGAACTTAACAAAATCATGTTAAGCGCAAAACCTTCTATCGGATTTCTACTTTTAGAAAAAACAGGGCTCTTAGAATATATTTTACCAGAACTTCTCGCATTAAAAGGTATTGACGAGGTTGAAGGTCAACGTCACAAAGATAATTTTTATCATACCTTGGAGGTAGTCGATAATATTTCAGAAAACACCGACAACCTATGGTTACGATGGGCTGCATTATTGCATGATATTGGTAAGGCTCCTACCAAACGATTTACCAAAAAAGCGGGTTGGACTTTTCACGGTCATGAATTTGTTGGATCCAAAATGGTATACAAACTATTTAAAAGACTTAAAATGCCTTTGAACGATAAGATGAAGTTTGTTCAAAAAATGGTATTAATGAGTTCACGTCCTATAGTTATCGCTAGCGATGTAACCGATTCTGCTGTAAGACGTCTAATTTTTGATGCAGGAGAATATATTGATGATTTAATGACCCTTTGTGAGGCTGATATTACTACCAAAAATCCTAAACGCTTCAAAAAATATCATAATAATTTTAAGTTGGTTCGTCAAAAAATGATCGAGGTAGAAGAACGCGATCATATTCGTAATTTTCAACCTCCTATTTCGGGAGAAGAAATTATGAAAACCTTTAATCTAAAACCATCGAGAGAAATCGGTGTATTAAAAGAAAAAATTAAAGAAGCTATTCTAGAAGGTGACATAGCCAATGAGTACGAATCTGCCTATCAATTTATGCTTAGCGCAGGTGAAGCACTGGGATTAAAACCATTAGACATCACAAAACAATAATTACATGCTATTGAAAAGTGCATGATCCAATTACGTTTATCATCAATACTATACGAATATGCAACATAGTGACAGTAATACTTTAAACAAAGGAAAACAAACATTTCGATCACTAGTCATTGCTTCAGTAATCTTGATTTATTTAATAATTATTGCGGGTGCAGTAGTACGTATGACAGGATCTGGAATGGGATGTCCCGATTGGCCAAAATGCTTTGGATACTACATCCCCCCTACAGAGGTATCACAAATAGAATGGAAATCCAATCGTGAATACAAACAAGGGGTAATCGTTATAAAGGATGAGATCCTACTGATCGCAGAAAAAAAATTTATATCTGGATCCCAGTTCATAGCTTCCAATTGGAAACCATATACAAAACATGATTATGCCAAGTTTAACGTTTGGCATACTTGGATTGAGTATATTAACAGATTGGTAACTGTAGTTTCTGGCTTACCAATACTACTTTTATTTTTTCTATCTTTTCGATATCGCAAAGAAAACATTTGGATTCCCATTCTAGGAACCGTCACAATTCTTGCTATGTTGTTTCAATCATGGTTAGGCAAAACTGTAGTTGATTCTAATTTACTTCCCTTCAAGATTACGATTCATATGGTGATGGCATTTTTAATACTGGCAATTTTATTGTTTTTGTTATTTCAAACCAAAGAGCATGTTCGCAAACCAAGGATTTCTAGAACGTTTAAAGTTCTTTTTTTATGTTCCTTGCTACTTACACTTATACAAGTCATACTAGGAACGCAGGTACGACAATATGTTGATGAACAAATTAGTCGCTTGGGTGAATACGCTAAAGCAGATTGGCTCAATCCACCTACTATTATGTTCTATGTACACCGCTCGTTTTCAGTACTTATTGTAATTTTAAATAGTTGGTTATTATTTCTCAATCAAAGTAAGCAATTAGGGTTAAAAAAATTACAATGGGTGCTTATATGCATAGGATTAGAAGTATTGACAGGAATTTTAATGTATTATTTTGATTTTCCATTTTTATCACAACCCTTACATTTGGTTTTGTCATCTTTACTTTTTGGTGTTCAATTTTACATCTTTTTGGAAATTTTTGTAGCTTCCAAAAAGCGTATTACAACTTCTTAATGCGCCAAAAAGTTGGCTTAGTCTAAAAACTAGTTTGTATCTTTGCTGTTCCAAAAAAAACGCACGAATGATTTATCGTTTTAGAATAATTTTAGACACTGAAGAAGATGTGTTTAGAGACATCGAAATTGAAAAAACTGCTACTTTAGAGGAGCTTCATAACGTTATCACACAATCATTTAGTTTTGACGGAACAGAAATGGCCTCTTTTTACACAAGTGATGAACAATGGACACAAGGTGAAGAAATCTCTCTTTTTGACATGAGTGATGGCTCGAGCTCTGTTAGACTTATGGAAGAAACTAAATTGGAAGACGTTGTGTATGAAACCTCTCCACGACTTCTATATATCTATGATTTTTTAAGTATGTGGACGTTTATGGTAGAACTTGCTGAAATAGCTGATTTTGAGCATGGAAGAGAATACCCTAATATCATGTTTGTTCATGGTCAATTGCCTGATCAAGCTCCCGAAAAAGAATTCAAAGCTGATTCTGGTGAAAGCTTTGACGACTATGACGAAGATGAAAGTTTTGTTGATATTGACGATTATGATGAAATGGATTTCAATGAAAATTGGAATTAATTTAAATTTTCTACAAAAAAATTCACTTTTTCCTTTTAAAGCAATAGTACACTAATTCACAGCCTTATGATAAATCTATATAATACGCAAATAGAATCACTCTCTGTTCATCGTATCGGTAATAAAAGTAGAAATGAAAATATATTTTTATCAGATGCACCTTATGGGCTTAATGATGAATTAACTGCTCTTTTAAAGGAATATTTTTTTAAACCTTTTCGTGAAAAAGAAGAGAATTATTTCCAGTTTACTAATGAGGTAGATGTAGAATTTAACCCGCTTTACAAAATAATAACAGAGATATTCGAGACACCAACATTAGCGCATGAAAAATCAAAAAGAATTGCATCGTTGTTGTACGAACAATCTCAACATCCACACATCAAAAGTGGAGAAGTCTATGTAACTTATCTAGAAAATGTAAGCATTGATAATGAGAAAGTAGCTGCAATAGGCATATTTAAATCAGAGCTTAAACACGATTTTCTTCAGTTTGAAGAAAAAGGAAGTCATCTCGAATTATTGCTTCAACAAGGAGTAAATCTTAATAAACTAGATAAAGGTTGTTTAATTTTTAACTTTAAAAAAGAAGAAGGATACAAGGTGCTGTCGGTTGATTCAAACCGCTACGATACCAAGTATTGGTTAGAACATTTTTTAGGAGTAACCGCATTTGCTGACAACAATTTCTTTACAAAAAAATATATGAAATTTTGTGAAGATTTCTCCAAGGATGTGGTTTTACCAGCAGAGGACAAAAAGGAGCAAGTAATGTTTATGAATCGTGCTGTCAACCACTTTGCAAAAAATGATAATTTTGAAGAAACCGCTTTTTTAAATGAAGTAATTGATAACCCTGATTTAATTCCAGAATTTAAACATTACAAATCAGAAAAAGCTCCAAAATATCAGATTGAAGATCTTACTAATTTTCCCATCGCTAACACTGCAGTTACGGCTGCGAGAAAGAAGATGAAAAATGTAATTAATTTAGATACAAATATTCAGATTAAAATGGATTTTATCAATCCAGAATCTGCTGAAAAATTTGTGGAAAAAGGTTGGGATGAAGAAAAGCAGATGTATTACTACCTTGTGTATTTTAATAAAGAACAGAAAGATTAGCTGTCTTTTTTATCAGCCTTCTAATAAACGTTTCATATTTACATTTTCGTAATTTCGTCTAACAAAGTCCAAACCAACTTTTAAAATATCTCCCATAGTTGTACAACGTCTAAATTTTAAATCCAACGTAAAGTTATACAGATACTCTCGTAATTCTTTTACGTTTTTTTGCGTACTAATTTTATCTTTACACATACAATCAATTAAGATTTTTGATCTAGATTTAGAATTAAGTAAACGTTTGGCAAGAACTGAGCGTTCCTCCTTCTTGTACTGTTCTATCGAATTACTTTGCAAACGATCCAGCACAAGCTCAACCATTGCCAAATTCTCTTTAAAAAACTGAGGTTGATACACCTTCAATTTACCTTCATAGCATTGTTGATCAAAATCTATAGCTCTAATCTTATACTCTACATGATCAAAATCATGAGTAGGTATAATCACATAATTATAAGATCGCATATCACCAAGCAAGCGCATTTGACAGCGTTCATTAAATTTGACAAACTCTTTGGCTATTTGTGATTTTGCACGATCGCTTAAACTAGGTAGAAAATCTTTTATAAAAACATCACCTGGTATACCAGCTATATGTTCTTCTATTAAGGTATTTTTATATACTAAAAAGTTGATTCGATTGGGAGAAAACATATGCTCCAACTCTAATCCATATATCCTAGAGGCATCTGCTTTTTTAACATAAACATAGGTATAGTTATCATTTAAGATATTTCTAATTTTAATGCGAAATGGCTTTGAATTCCCAAATGTACAGTAATCAATTGCATCAATGTTTAAGAACTCAATTGCATCTTCGTTACCATCAGAATGTAAAATTGTATATACTTTTTTGAGACTTAATTCCATTTCGGTTCGCTCATGTTCTTCATAATAAACCCGCACCCACAAAGTATCCTGATCATGTGCGTCGTATACTACTATAGAACCAGAAAACCTTAACAAATCATCATAAAACAAAGGTATTTTAATTTTACGATTACATTCTTTTAAATACGCATCCAACCGATCACTTATTGGATAAGTAGGCTTTTTATTCGACATCAACTTTTCTTCCATATTCGCAGCTCAAGGATTTGTTGTACAAGATAAAGGTAATCTTACAAAGCTACAACGAGAACTACTATATATGAAATAATTTAATAAAGCTCGCTTTACATCCTAAAAGAGTATGTAACAATTTACTGGTTAGATCGTCTTATCGTAAACAACTACAAAACTTAACTTTTGGAAACTATACTTTCAATTCAAAATCTAACCAAAAAATTTGGACCTATAACCGCTGTTAGTGACTTATCATTTACGATACAAAAAGGAAATGTATATGGTATTTTGGGTCCTAATGGTAGTGGCAAATCAACTACATTAGGTATCGTACTTAATGTAGTTAATGCAAGTTCGGGCTCGTTTACATGGTTTGATGGAAAGACAACCACTCATGATGCCTTAAAAAAAGTAGGCGCCATTATTGAGCGTCCAAATTTTTACCCTTATATGACTGCTACACAAAATCTCGAATTAGTATGTGCAATCAAAGGAGTTTCCAAACATACAATTGATGAAAAATTACGTATTGTTGGATTATTAGATCGTAAAAATAGTAAGTTCAACACATTCTCATTAGGAATGAAACAGCGCCTTGCGATAGCTTCAGCTTTATTAAATAATCCCGAAATATTAATTCTCGACGAGCCCACTAATGGTTTAGATCCACAAGGAATCCATCAAATAAGAGAGATCATTAAGAATATTGCCTCAAGAGGAACGACTATTTTACTAGCATCACACTTGTTAGATGAAGTAGAAAAGGTTTGCACGCATGTAATAATTATTAGAAAAGGTAAAAAAATATATGCTGGTCCTGTAGACGAGCTACAATCCAGTTTTGGCTATTTTGAATTAAAAAGTAAAAATCTTTATGCATTGAAAGCATGGTTACTTGATAAAAAAATATTTAGTACAGTTAAGGAGGACAACGACAAGCTTATCGCAATACTAAACGCCGAAATGTCCTCTGAGCAACTAAATCAAGAGTTGTTTGCAGATGGCATAATACTAACCCATCTTATACAGCGTAAGGCAAGTCTAGAAGAACAATTTTTACAATTAACTATTACAAACGCCTAAGCTATGCTACGATTATTACATATAGAATTTCAAAAATTACGTTATAATAAGGCTGCAAAAGTATTGACTGCAACCTATTTTATATTAATTACGTTTATCGCTCTCTTAGCTTCAATAGAATTTGATTTTGGTGCTATTCATTTTAGGTTTGCGGATCAAGGATTCTTTAATTTTCCTTATATCTGGCATTTTAATACTTATGTTGCTTCTTGGGCCAAGTTATTTTTAGCCATAATTATTGTATCGATGATGGCAAATGAGTACAGTTATCGCACTCTGAAACAAAATTTGATAGACGGATTAAGTAAAAAAGAATTTATTGCATCAAAGTTTTTGACCGTTACTGTTTTTGCGTTGATTTCTACCATTTTTGTATTTATTATTTCTTTGATTCTAGGCTTCTCATTTTCTGATTATACAGAGTTTTCAATAATTACAAGAGACCTTATTTATATTCCTGCGTATTTTTTAAAGCTTTTAGCATTTTTTAGCCTTTGCATGTTCCTTGGTGTTTTGGTAAAAAGATCTGCTTTTGCTTTAGGATTTCTAATTATCTGGTGGATATTCGAGTATATCATCTATGGCGTATTAAAATTTTTAGTCTTTAAAAATAGTACAATTGCCGATCAGATAATACAATTTTTACCTTTAGAGGCTATGGCAAACGTTATACGCGAGCCCTTTAGTAGATTAAATTTTGTACAATCTGCAGCTAATCAATTGGGCGCTGGGTTTCAAAAAGATTACGCTATTTATACACATGAAATTTTACTACTACTACTTTGGACCCTAATTTTTGTATATCTGTCTTATACTGTTATGAGAAGAAGAGATTTATAAACACCTAACAGTTTGAATATCTATATCTAAACAATATGCTCTCAGTTATAAACGTTACTTCTATACTAAACGCTGTGATACGAATGCACTTATAGATTAGTTCATTTATAATGCTGGGCTATTACCTGTGAACGCAATGCATGGATTCATTTTTTAAAATCAATACAAAAGTTAATCTTGCTTATTCATAAAAATTAAAAGAAGTTTCACAGTATTGCATTAGCTGTATGTTTTGCTTTACTTATCTTAGTATAAAAAGAAAATACATCTATGAAATTTCAGATAGCTTCAGATTTTGAACCCACCGGTGATCAACCTACTGCGATAAAACAATTATCCGAAGGTTTATTAGCGGGCGAAAAACATCAAACTTTATTAGGAGTAACAGGTTCGGGTAAAACATTCACCGCAGCTAATGTAATTGAAAAAGTTCAAAAACCAACCTTAGTACTGGCGCATAACAAAACTTTGGCAGCCCAGTTATATTCAGAGTTTAAACATTTTTTTCCGAATAATGCGGTAGAATATTTTGTTTCATATTACGATTATTATCAACCCGAAGCCTACATCCCTACCTCTGGAACTTTTATTGAAAAAGATTTATCTATCAATGAAGAAATAGAAAAACTACGTTTAAGCACAACCTCTTCCTTATTATCTGGCAGACGTGATGTCCTTGTCGTAGCATCGGTATCTTGCATCTACGGAATTGGAAATCCAATAGAATTTCAAAAGAATGTTATCTCTATTCAAAAAGGACAGTTCGTTTCAAGAACGGCCTTACTCCATCGACTAGTACAAAGTTTATACTCTAGAACTGAAGCTGAATTTAAAAACGGTAATTTTAGGATTAAAGGAGATACAGTTGACATTTTTCCTGGCTATGCAGATGATGCTTTTCGAGTTCATTTTTTTGGAGATGAAATCGAAGAAATTGAGGCTTTTGATGTTAAGACTAACGAAATTATTGAGAAATATGATCGCCTCACCGTATACCCTGCCAATATGTTTGTAACATCTCCCGATGTTTTAAATGGCGCTATTAATCAAATTAGTATTGATTTAGGAAAGCAAGTCGAGTATTTTAAAGAAATAGGAAAACCTTTGGAAGCAAAACGCTTAGAAGAGCGTACCAATTTTGATTTAGAGATGATACGTGAACTCGGCTATTGTTCTGGTATTGAAAATTACTCAAGGTATCTCGATGGCAGATTACCAGGTACACGACCCTTTTGTCTATTAGATTATTTTCCAGATGATTATTTAATGCTTGTTGATGAAAGTCATGTAACTATTCCGCAAGTACATGCTATGTATGGTGGAGATAGATCTCGAAAAGAAAATTTGGTAGAATACGGCTTTAGACTACCAGCTGCCATGGACAACAGGCCCTTAAAATTTGAAGAGTTTGAAGCGCTGCAAAATCAAATCATTTATATTAGCGCAACACCTGCAGATTATGAGCTACAAAAGAGCGAAGGCACATATGTAGAACAAGTAATACGCCCTACAGGCCTTTTAGACCCTATTATCGAAGTAAGACCAAGTTTAAATCAAATTGATGATTTAATCGAAGAAATGCATCAGCGAATCGAGAAAGACGAAAGAATTTTGGTCACTACCTTAACAAAAAGAATGGCCGAAGAATTGACAAAATATCTTACCCGTATCAATATTAGATGTCGATATATTCATAGTGATGTTGATACACTTGAGCGGGTTGAGATTATGCAAGATTTAAGAAAAGGACTCTTTGATGTTTTGATTGGTGTCAATTTACTTCGAGAAGGTCTTGATTTGCCAGAAGTTTCGCTGGTAGCGATTCTAGATGCAGATAAAGAAGGTTTTTTAAGAAATAATCGTTCGTTAACACAAACGATCGGACGTGCGGCACGTCATGTAAACGGGATGGCAATAATGTATGCAGACAAAATTACCGATAGTATGCAAAAAACTATTGATCAAACACAATATAGACGAACCAAACAAATCCAATACAATACCAAGCATGGATTAAAACCAACAGCGTTGAAAAAGAATATGGATAGTGCCTTAGCTGGTAAAAAAGTTGAGCCGTATAAATTTGAAAATGCTCCGACACTAAAGGCTGCAGAAGAAGAAACTGCTTATTATAGCAAAGAACAGCTTGAAACAAGAATTCGTAACGTACGTAAAGAAATGGAAAAAGCTGCAAAAGAACTGGATTTTATGACAGCCGCGCGATTACGTGATGAAATCAAAATGATGAAAGATAAGATAGAAACCAATCAATAATACGGTAACAACTTAATTAATATGCGCTAAAAACATAATGCTTTAGGTTTTGTATTTTGTATTTTTACATATATAATATATTATTCATTGTGTAGCTATTCTTATTTACCCCCCTTAAACTACTCATTGAATTAGTATGCTAGATTGGTACATTACCACTCAAAAATCCATAATAAGCTTGACCAAACACGTATACATAAACCTTTATAACTTATACGTTGCCTATGACTGAAAATCTACCCCACAAAATGCTTTTTGACATTAGTCAAGACCTTATTGTGATAGCTAACATGGATGGCTATTTTAAACAAATTAATCCACAATGGTCCTTAATTTTGGGGTATACTGATGCAGAACTTCTATCCCAACCCTTCATAAATTTTGTACACCCAGACGATAAGTGTAAAACTAGTCTGGTAGCTAAACATCAAAAGGAAAATGGCATTAGTGTTTCAAAGTTTGAAAATAGATATATTGCAAAAAATGGGAATATTATTTATCTAGAATGGAACGCTTCTGTTCTCAATGAAACAGGGGATATTTTTGCTATTGCCAGAGATCAAACTACTATAAAAGAGAAAGAAAATAAACTTGTAGAGGCAGAATATACTTTGAAGCTTAAAAACCAGCAACTTCAAGACTTATTCAATTTAAGCCAAGATTTAATAGTGATAGCACATACAGATGGATATTTTAAGAAAGTAAATCCACAATGGATCAAAAAGTTCGGTTTTTCGGAAGAAGAGGTATTAGCTATTCCATTTATAAATTTTATTCATCCAGAGGATAGGGATAAAACTATAGATATGGTTCATAAACAAAAGGAAGGCGTAACTGCATCCTATTTTAATAATCGCTATGTAGCCAAGGACGGTACGGTATTGGACTTAGAATGGAACGCTACCTCTGTGGATGAAACTGGACTTATTTTTGCAATCGCAAGAGACCAGACCGAAATTAATAAACAACAAGCAGCATTAAATAAGTCGTTAAAGCAACTTAAAGCCAAGAATAAACAGTTAGAGGATTTTGCTTATATTACTTCTCATAATTTACGCTCTCCTGTAGCTAATATTTTTATATTAACTAAATTTTTAAAAGATAGTGGTCTTAAGAGTGATCAAGAAGATTTTGCTAATTTAATACAAAACTCTACCGAAGTTCTTAATAGCACATTGGAGGACTTAATTCATGTTGTTCAAATCAATCACTCCAATGAGATGAACGTAAGGCGTGTTTCTCTGCGACAGGTTTGTGATAATGTATTAAAACAGCTGCATGGATCAGTGCTTTCTAATCAAGCACAAATTATAACTGATTTTAATGATATAGAAATTATTCAATGCTCAGAAGACTACTTACATAGTATATTTTTAAACCTAATATCAAACGCTATAAAATATCGAGCTCCAGAAAGACATCCTATTATCAAAATTAAATCAAAGAAAAATGGAAACACTATTCAGTTAACTTTTGAAGACAATGGTAGAGGAATAGATTTAAAAAAACACAATGAAAAGATTTTTGGATTCAGAAAAACATTTCATAAACATCCAGATGCAAGAGGTTTTGGGTTGTTTATAACTAAATCACAAGTAGAAGCTTTGAACGGCGAAATCCTAGTTCAAAGCGAACTTAATAAAGGAACAATATTTACTATAAACCTAGCTTCTTAAAAATGAAGAATAAAAGATTATCTCTATGCTTAGTTGATGATGATATAATTCATCAATTTATAATTAAAAAGCTAGTTCAACAATTGCATCAACAAGAACGCTTGTTAATTTTTTCAAATGGAGAGGAAGCAATTAATTTTATTAAGTCTGTAGCTAATGGTGTAGTGCAATTACCAGATCTTATTCTTTTGGACCTTAATATGCCAATCATGGATGGATGGCAATTTATGGATGAGTTTAATAATATAGCACCTAAGCTTAAAAAAGAAATTAAAATTTATGTGCTATCGTCATCTGATAATCCAGATGATATCGAACGAGCAAAAGAATATGAGCGCATATCAGATTATTTGATAAAACCTATAAACGAACACCAACTTAAGGAACTGTTGGAAACATTTTAAAAAAAAATACGCCCTTAGATTTAAGGACGCATCTTTTGCAAATCATAAAACTTATAAAACGATTATGCAATCTCAATTAAACGTTTTGGTTGTACCTTTGCCTCTTCTCTTTTGGGTAAGATGGCATGTAATATTCCATCCTCATAAGTTGCCGATATTTCTCCAGTATTGATCGATTCTGGTAAATTAAAGGATCTCTTAAACTCTGTATACGTAAACTCTTTTCTTGTAAACTTGACTTTATCATCAATTGAATCCTCTTTCTCCTCTTTTCTTTTTGAAGAGATCGTTAACGTATCATTATCTAATTCAATAGCAAAATTCTCTTTTTTTAAACCAGGAGCAGCTAATTGAACGATGAACTCATCATCATTTTCGATAACATTAACCGCAGGAACATTAAATCCTATACGACTTTGACTAACGGTACCACCTAACCAATCTGTATTAAAAAAATCTTCTAACATGAAAGGCATTTTTTCTGTTCTTTTTACTAAACTCATAATGTATATTTTTAAAATTAATTTTATAGTTCTTGTTACCATATAAGCAAAATAAAAGCCAAAAGTAATTATACGACATTGTGTCATTTTTTAAGTAATAAATACTGTAATTTTGTCATTATTAGAATAATTTATGTATTTCAGACACACAGTTTCGCTTATCAAACGATAAATAACTGAAATATGAAATATTGTGTAGTAAATATTAATTTTTTGTTAATTAATTTTATATTTTTATACCTAACCATGGATTAATATCCCCATCCCCCTTAATGGAAGAAGAATACAAAGCTTTATTTGAGATGAGTCAAGATTTGTTGTGCATTGCTAACATCAACGGATTTTTGAAAAAGGTAAATTCGCAATGGTGTCAAAAACTTGGTTATTCGATGGAAACCTTAACCTCTCATCCCTTTACAGATTTCATACATCAAGATGATCAAAGAATCACAGCAGTTGAAGTTAATAAATTAAAAAAAGGACAACCCTCGGTACTCTTCGAAAATCGATTTGTAAAGGCAGATGGTACTTATATTTGGTTAGAGTGGAGTGCTACTCCTTTTCAAACCACTGGGGATTTATTTGCCATAGCAAGAGACATTACAGAGTTTAAAGAGGACAAAAATGAATTAGAATGTTTAGTGAGAGAACTAAGTCAACGTAATCGACAACTTGAAGACTTTGCTTATATCATTTCACATAATTTAAGATCACCTGTATCTAATATAATGATGCTTTCGGATTTTCTCAAGCAAACCGATCCTGCTCCTTCGCAATTAGAATATATAGATTTACTAGAAAACTCGTCACTTACTCTTAATGAAACTTTACGACAATTGGTTAGAACGATCCAGATTAATCGAAAAGTTAACATTAAAAAGCAAACTATTGATTTGAATCAAACTCTTGCCAGTGCCAAGCGGCATCTCACTCAGATGATCACCGATAACAACGTTACAATAATCACTGATTTTACCCAAGTACCCAGTATAAAGTATAGCAGAACATATCTTGAAAATATTTTTTATAATCTAATTTCTAATTCCATTCGTTATCGCAATCCTGCCATTGATCCTGTTATTAAGATAATTTCCGAACGTAATGCAAATAATACGATGTTACATTTTACGGACAATGGTTTAGGTATTAATCTTAAACGCTACGGCCACAAAATTTTTGGACTCAAAAACACTTTTCATAACCATCCAGATTCAAAAGGTTTTGGATTATTTATAACAAAATCCCAAATAAATGCTCTTGGTGGTGCAATTACGGTAGAAAGTAAAGAGATGAAAGGCACAACATTTACTATTAAAATTTAATGACAGTGCTTTGACAATTATTCTGTTAGTTGTAAAACTTTGTAAAAATAGCAACCAATTCGTCGGGTGGTATAATTTGATTTGGATATTTATGCATTTCACTCAAAACGGTATCCATCGCTTCTGGCCGTAAACCCATTTTTAAACCAATTTGTTTGATCCGATTAATTTCATCTTCGCTAGCGTTACCATCGATATTCATTAAAAGTGTTAAACGGTGAAACTGTAGTATTCTTTGAGATTCTAAAGGTAAGGCTGTACTTTTTACGTTTGTATTAGAAATCCTATCAACTTCATCCTTAGTAATTTCTAATTGCCTAGCCACCGCAACAATAAATTCATATTCTATAGATCTTAACACACCATCTATTTTGGCAAAATTGAGCATTTCTGACAAGAGGCTTAGTTTTTCTTCTTTCTTATACATCCATTTATTTTATTGAACTAAAACTACCTGTCAAAAATCGAGGCTTTTTAATGTTTAAAAATACTTATCTTTGACCAATGGGATTAACAAATAATGATATTTTTAAAAAATTGAGAGTCGCTCACAAATTAAGAGACGATGATATAGTAAAAATTTGCTCACTAGTAGATTTTAAAGTTACAAAAAGTGAGTTAGGAGCTTTTTTTAGAAATGAAAATCACCCCAAATATATGGAGTGTGGAGATCAGATCTTAAGGAATTTTTTAAATGGTCTTATCATTCATTTAAGGGGTCCGATGCCAGAAAAAAAACCAAGCAAATCTTCTGTCATCAAAAAAGAAAAAGAGAGTTAGAAAAGAAATTTTATACCATTATATAAAAAAACGTCTAAATAATTTATTTAGACGTTTTTTTATATATTCAATACTCTAAGTGCTATCCAATAACAGCCTGTACTTTGTCAGCAGCTTCTTGGAACTCAACTGCACTTTGCACATCTAATCCACTAGTATCGATTAGCTCTTTGGCAATATCGGCATTTGTACCTTGCAATCTAACGATAATTGGCACCTTGATAGCATCTCCCATGTTTTTATAAGCGTCAACAACACCTTGAGCAACACGATCACATCTAACAATACCACCAAAGATATTAATTAAAATAGCTTTTACATTTTCGTCTTTTAGAATTAGTCTAAAAGCTTCTTCAACACGTTTTGCATCCGCAGTACCTCCAACGTCCAGAAAATTAGCTGGCTCGCCACCTGCTTGCTTTATTAAATCCATAGTAGCCATGGCAAGACCTGCTCCATTGACCATACATCCAACATTTCCATCAAGATCAACGTAATTAAGTCCAACTTCTTTAGCTTCAACTTCAATTGGATTTTCTTCACGTATATCACGCATTTCGACATAATCTTTATGTCTATACAGTGCATTTTCGTCTAAGGTAACCTTGGCATCAACCGCCATAATTTTACTATCACTAGTTTTTAATACTGGGTTGATTTCAAAAAGTGAAGAATCAGATTCGACATATGCTTTGTACAGATTCGCAACGAATTTTGTCATTTCCTTAAAAGCCACTCCGCTCAAACCTAAGTTAAACGCTATACGACGTGCCTGGAAAGGTAACAAACCTACTGTTGGATCAATTTCTTCTGTAAAAATTAAATGTGGTGTCTCTTCTGCAACTGTTTCAATATCCATACCTCCTTCGGTTGAATACATTATCATATTACGACCAGAAGTTCTATTTAATAATACTGACATATAAAACTCATCTGGTTCGCTATCTCCAGGATAATAGACATCCTCTGCAACCAATACTTGATGTACTTTTTTACCTTCTGCCGAAGTTTGAGGAGTGATCAGATTCATTCCGATTATTTGTCCTGCAATTTCTTCAACATCTTTTAAATTTTTAGCCAGTTTTACACCACCGCCTTTACCACGTCCACCAGCATGTACTTGTGCTTTGATCACGTGCCATCCTGTACCGGTTTCTTCTGTGAGCTGTTTAGCCGCAGCAACTGCTTCTTTTGCATTGTGTGCAACTATACCACGCTGAATGCGTACACCAAAGCTGCTTAATATTTGTTTACCCTGATACTCGTGTAAATTCATAGTTTTATTTTTTACCTTTTTAATAGGAGTTCCAAAAATATGAAAAGTGAGGTAACTGTGCCAATCTTTTACCTTAAAAAAGTATTTGTAACTTTTTGACCGTTATTTCCAGTTTTCGGGCTTTTGTTAAAATGAACAATAGTAGACTCAATGATTACACTAGTATACCACTAATTTTTCAATCACATTTCAAAATCTTCAAAATCTAAGGGGTCAAAATTTTTAAAGTGACCATTCATTTGAATTACAGTCTTGGTTCGATTAATTTCTTTAATAACAGGCAACGTAATCCTAAGATGATTCAGTATAAATTGCAACCTCTCAATCTCATTAAATAGTGTTAATAACTGGTACTCTTGCTGTATTGATAAACCTATTTTGTGCGCGACTTGATAACTTGTAATTGGAAGATTAAAAGATGGAGCATTATCAATACTAAGTTCTATATAGAGTTTATGTATAGTATGTAATACTTCTGCCTGTAATGATTGAGAGGTAATAACATCATTCTCTTGAAAAAGAACATCTCCTCCTGCATAAAGTTTGCCTGGTAATTGCTTATAAAATTTATCAATTTTAAAAATACGCTTTCCAGTACATAAAATATCAATCTCCCCCTCTTTATACGTGTTTTCGATTCGTTCTAATGCTACTTCGGTTCCATATGCTTTTACCTTATTAATATACACAGGTATTCCAAAAGTACTTTTGGAATTATTAATCTCTTTTATAAGTTCCTTATACCTGGGCTCGAATATATGGAGTGGTACTCGTTCTCCTGGATAAACAACCGAGGGTAGTGGAAATAGTGCTAATCGCATTTTTATTCTAAAATTAGTGATTCTCCATTCTTATGCTTCATAAATGAGAGTTAAAAAAAATGAACGTCGCTTCAAAAGTGTGATATGTTATGTTTTTGAGGTACAAAAAGAAGAAATTTTAATATAAAATAGTACTTTCGTATCCTTAAATTATAATGCCATGAAGAATTCAGATTTATTAGAGATCGCAGAACAATTTGGAAATCCAGTGTATGTATATGATTCTGCCAAAATTGCTGAGCAATATGACCGACTAGCAAACGCATTTAA
The DNA here is from genome assembly GCF_042434915.1 of Aquimarina rhodophyticola. Taxonomy (GTDB): domain Bacteria; phylum Bacteroidota; class Bacteroidia; order Flavobacteriales; family Flavobacteriaceae; genus Aquimarina. Next base: position 463,648 of record NZ_CP170198.1, on the reverse strand, counting down.
TAAGGTTAAACAGGTGAAGTTTAACTATGCGGTAAAAGCTCTTTCTAATGTTTCGATCCTTAAATTAATGAAATCTTTTGGTGCAGGTTTGGACACAGTGTCTATTCAAGAAGTACGTTTGGGATTACATGCTGGTTTTGCACCAGAAAATATTATATACACACCAAATGGCGTCTCGCTAGAAGAAATTGAAAGTGTGTCAAAAATGGGTGTTCAAATAAATATTGACAACCTCTCGATACTGGAGCAATTTGGAACAAAATATCCAAAAACACCTGTTTGTATACGTATTAATCCACATGTAATGGCTGGCGGTAATAGTAATATTTCGGTTGGACACATCGATAGTAAATTTGGAATTTCAGTTCACCAAATTCCTCATGTATTACGTATCGTTGAAAACACAGGAATGCATGTTAATGGGGTTCATATGCATACTGGTAGTGATATTCTTGATATTGAAGTGTTCTTGTATGCAAGCCAAATTTTATTTGATACTGCAAAACACTTTAAAGATCTTGATTTTATAGATTTTGGTAGTGGTTTTAAAGTTCCATATAAACCAAATGATATTGAAACAAATATTGAAGAATTAGGGCAAAAATTAACTAAGCGTTTTAATGCTTTTTGCAAAGAGTATGGTAAAGATCTAACATTAGGGTTTGAACCAGGAAAATTTCTTGTAAGTGAAGCTGGTTATTTTTTAACCAAAGTTAATGTTGTAAAACAGACTACTTCTACAGTTTTTGCTGGCGTAGATAGTGGATTTAACCATTTAATACGACCTATGTTATATAATTCTCATCACGAAATTATTAATATTAGCAATCCTAATGGTAAAGAACGTTTTTACTCGGTAGTCGGATACATATGTGAAACAGATACATTTGCTACAAATCGAAGGATCTCAGAAATAAATGAAGGAGACATTCTTGCCGTCAAAAATGCAGGAGCTTATTGTTTTACAATGTCAAGTAATTACAACTCAAGGTATCGACCAGCAGAAGTATTATGGCACAACAACTCTGCTCATTTGATTCGCAAAAGAGAAGTATTTGATGATCTTTTACATAACCAAGTAGAAATAGAGATTAACGCAGAGGCCACTATGGTAAACTAACATAAATAAAAATCAAAAAAAAGCTCCAATTAAATATTTAGTTGGAGCTTTTTTTACTGAATAAAATGAAAATAACATCAATTACATTTTTCTAATATTTCTAATCAAATATTCTAGTCCATTTAATTTTAACTCGTAAATAGTTTGAAGTTGTTTACCCAAGGTTCCCGAAGGAAACCCTTTTGTATGATACCATACAATATAATATTCTGGCAAATCAATTAAAAAATAACCTTTAAATTTACCGTAAGGCATTTTGGCAGTAGCTAATTTAACTAAAAATGCTTTTTGCGAGTCAGTGTCCATAAACAAACACTTATTTATTTAGCATACTTACTATAGTATTGAATTAATCGCTTCACTTTAGCTTCCCATTTCTTTTGGCTTACCTTATTTCGTGAATGATCAGTTTCGAGATCATATTGTTCTTGCATATTGGTTCTCATACGCTCTACAAGCTTATACATTTTATTTAAATCTCGTCTTATGTTTTTTCCAGGCTGATACTCCTTTAATCGTTTTCGCATAATTCGAGCATGCAGTTCAGAAATGTCAAAATGTAATTGCTCATGTGCCAAAAGATAGTCTGTCATTTGCCCTTTCTTTACCCATGATAGTAGTGGGTAACAAAAGCTATCAACATCATATTTAAGCTCTATCGCCTCCTTATCTTTACTGTAGGACCATTGGTAGGTAATTCCTGTATTAACACTGGCGTCAAAATCATTATCCATTCTAGGATCTCCACGAAAATCAGACCAATCTAATGTACTTTTTTCGGTATAAGAAAATCTTTCAACATAACCATTATTTAAAAAAAATATAGATAAAAGTATAGTAAAAAAATTACTCATAATTATAAAATTATGCCCTACACATTTTCATTAAATATCACCTTCAACAATCTAACAATACGGGGCACAGTATTGCATACAGTTACGGCAATTTATTCTTAAATTAATACATTTTTTTAATTTAACCTAGCAACCAATAAGTGGATACTTAAGAAAAACTAAATTTAGTTTAACAAAATCAATTTTCATACCATAATACTAAAAAATTATTCTAACTACAATAAGATTGAATCAAAAATAAAAATTTTATAGCATTAAGCCATTGAATTACAAAAATGTAACTTTTATTCCAGTTATTAAAATTAATTTTCAAATCAATTTAAAAATGGATAAAGTTTAAGTTTTTATTATTCGACTGCTGTTAATTTCAGGTTTTCATCGAATCGAATTAAGTAGGAAGCTTTGTTATAATATCCTCCAGAAACCTTCTTGGCATAATTAAATTTATTCTCTACGTACTCTGTTGTTCCTTCATAAGTGGCTGCTTGATATACATTGTCTGCGGTACCTAAACGCATCAAAATATCATAAGTTATATCATAGCCTCTCACAGCATACTTATTGGGTGCAACTCCATATTTTCTTTTATAGCGTTCAACAAATGGTATACGTTTATTTGAATCGTCTTCGTACTCCTTGTCTATAGAGGGGAAATGTAAATGTAAATTTGATAAATGCACATTATTTACGCTATCATTTTCAAAGGCAGCATTTTTATCTGTTGTAAATAGAGTAATTTTATGACTTTCAAATTTTGCATTAAGTAAAGGTGTTACATTACTTATCATGGCAATATCATCTGATTCTAAAAATACCCAGTTTGGTTTGTTCTCATCCAAAACTTTCAATAAATCTTCTTCATAAAGAAAGTTACCTTCTTGAATTTTGGCAACTTTTGCTGTAGGAAATGCATCTATAAGTTTTTGTCTTACTGCTTCAAATTTTTTACCCTGTTGAACGATAAGAATAATATTTTTATCTATCGTATCTTTTTGAACATAGGTTATAACCTTTTCTTGAAGCATTATATCCGATGGACGTGTTTGAAAGAAATTTCCGTATAACTTAGACTCTTTTTTGGTTATCGGCGAGAACACTGGCACATCATAAGACTTTAACTCTTCAGCAACTAGTTCTACGTTAGCTTGATACAGCGGACCTATAACTGCATTCATGTCCTTAAAATTATTTTCTCTGATAATTTTTTTGAGATAGGAAGCATTGTTATTTTTTTTGGTGTCAAAAACATTAAGTTCTACAGTGATACCCTTTTCCTTTGCAGAATCTATTGCTGTCAAAACACCACTATAGAAATCGAGTGCTACGCGAGTTCCTCGCTTTGCTTTCAAAAAATCCTCTGTATCCTGACGTTGATTCATATTAAGTGAATCTAGACTGAAAGGTAACATTACAGCGATTTTTTTGGGTATAAAGTTATACAACTTACGTTCTAAGTTGATAGATTGCCCCTCGGCAAAATCAAAGGCAATAGAGTCTTTAATTTTTGGTTTTGGAACTGTAATTACCATACCTGCCTTGAGCCCGTCTTTTATGTAAGGATTAATTGCAAGTAATGAGTCAGACGAAATATCTAATCTACGTACTAGAGAGAACATCGTCTCTTTTGGCTTAATTTGATACAATTCAAAACCAGAGTCCAATAATTCTTCGTATCCAACAAATACAGTACTAGGAACAGTAATTTGCATACCGATCGGAAAATCTGGATCCATTGCGGGATTAAGTTTTTCTAAATCGCTAACCGATATACCATGTTTGCGAGCAATACCAAATTTTGTATCCTTTGGTTGAATTGTATAACTAGTCGTTTTAGAAACACCTCTAATTAAGCTATCATCCTGTTTAGTTACAGTTGCACTATTTTCATACACGGGGATTCTAAGTTTATCCCGTTTCTTAATTTCTTCAGAATATAATCTTTTATTATGCTTTTTAATTTCATCGATAGTAATGTTATACTGTCTTGCAATACCGTACAAAGTTTCTTTACGTTCTACTTTATGTATTTTAAAGCTGACAACCTTTGGCTCTGGCACAACTTTTAAACTATCCAAAATAGCTTGCTTTCCCGTCGGATCATCGGTATCGACCCCAGCTGCATTTGATTGAGGTAATTTTCCTACTCTTAAAATTTCACCAAGATTTATTCCATTACGAGCTTCTGGATTGTAAATAAAAACCTCGGCTGTGGTAATTCCATAACGTTTGGCGATATTATATACTGTATCCCCCTCTCCTACTACATGAGTTTTGAATTCTTGATTATTAGTAATTGGAATTGCAAGAATTTGCCCTTCTTTGATCCCATCTTTTGCAGTAGGGTTTATTCTATAAATAGCTTCAGAAGTTGTATTATATCGTTTTGCAATTCTAAAAACATTTTCTCCTTTAGCTACCTTATGACTTTTATATTGCTGCGCATATATTGTGGTGGTGAACATGCAAAATAAAGCACAGAAAAACAATATTTTTTTCATCCCTATCGTTGTATTAATTTATTTTAAAAACGTTTATTTCACAATCCCTACACTTAACTAGTATCATTACAGGACTACTCCCATTCTATAGTTGCTGGTGGTTTTGAACTAATATCGTATACTACTCTATTAACGCCTTTTACTCTATTTATTATCTCGTTTGAGGTCTTTTGTAAAAACTCATATGGTAAATTTACCCAATCGGCTGTCATTCCATCTGTACTTTCTACTGCACGTAAAGCTACACAATTTTCATAGGTTCGTTCATCCCCCATAACACCAACTGTATTTACGGGTAGTAAAATTGCCCCTGCTTGCCATACCTTATCATACAAACCGTTTGCTCGTAGACCATTAATAAATATGGCATCAACTTCTTGCAAAACACGTACTTTTTCTGCTGTAATATCTCCCAAAATCCGAATGGCCAATCCAGGTCCTGGAAATGGATGTCTGCCCAACAATAAAGGATCAATTCCTAAAGAAGCTCCTACACGTCGTACCTCATCTTTAAATAACATACGTAAAGGTTCTACTATTTTTAATTTCATAAAATCTGGTAATCCTCCTACATTGTGATGAGACTTGATAGTTACAGAGGGACCATTAACCGAAACAGATTCTATAACATCAGGATAAATTGTACCCTGTCCTAACCATTTTGCGTCTTCAATTTGATGTGACTCATCATCAAAAACTTCGATAAAAGAATTTCCGATGGTTTTTCTTTTCTCTTCTGGATCACTTTTTCCCGCTAACGCATCCAAAAAGCGTGCCGAAGCATCAACTCCCTTAACATTAAGTCCCATCCCTTCATACTGTTTAAGTACCGACGAAAACTCATCCTTACGCAATAATCCGTTATTTACAAATATACAATGTAAATTACTACCTATTGCTTTATGTAATAATATAGCTGCTACCGTAGAGTCGACGCCCCCGCTTAATCCTAAAACCACTTTCTCGTTTCCTATTTTTTCTTTCAACTCGGCAACGGTGGTTTCTACAAAAGCGTCAGGTGTCCAATCTGGAGTTACTCCAGCGATTTTTATTAAAAAATTATCCAAAAGTTGTTTTCCATCTGTTGAGTGATATACTTCTGGATGAAATTGGATTGCATAGGTTTGTTCTCCTTCAATTTTATAAGCAGCATTTGCTACGTCTGTGGTTGATGCCAAACGCACTCCATTTTTTGGTAAATCTTTTATGGTATCACTATGACTCATCCAAACCTGAGAACCATCGTTAATCCCTTCAAAAAACTGGTCTTCTTTGATCAAAATAGAAAGATTAGCTCTACCATACTCTCTAGTAGCCGATGGCGCTACTTGTCCTCCATGAAAATGTGCTAAATATTGTGCACCATAACAGATGGCCAATAAAGGTAGTTTTCCTCTTATTTTTGATAGATCGGGATGTGGCGCATCTTCTGATCTAACAGAGAATGGGGATCCTGATAAAATTACAGCTTTAAAGTCCGAAACATTTTCGGGAAGCTTATGATACGGATGGATTTCACAATAGATGTTCAACTCTCTAACCCGTCTAGCGATTAACTGAGTATATTGTGATCCAAAATCTAAAATGAGTACGTTGTTTTGCATAGGCAAAAATAAAATTAAATTAAGAACTCCGAAATCCTAAATGACTTAATTTTTCACTTCGTTAATATTTTTATAAACATAGACTCTAACGCTTAAAAAAACTTACATGTACTTACCTTTATCTAAAAAACACATGCACGCTATACAAGTGAAATTCATTTTTATTATTCTTCTATGCGGCCTAGGTTATAGTAGCTGTATGAGTAAGAAATTTTTGACTAAAAACAAACTCAGTCTAGAAACAACTTCTTTTCTTTCCATACCAATTGATTCAACCGAAACGAATGGATCCATTACAACGTTAGACAACAAATCTGATTGGAAATTTAATTTAAAATCTCCTAAACTTGAACCTAACAAACGTTATCCTCTATTTATTTCACTGCATGGCGGAGTAGCCAGTAAAAATCATCTAAAATTTAGCAATTGTTTAGTGGCTCCTGCATTCAGCACCATAGAAAGTTTTATTTTTAGTCCATCGGGAGCATGGAGAACCTGGAGCCTAACATATTTACAAAAACGAATTGATGATTTTATTTTTTTGGCCAAACAGCATTGGCCTATTGATCCTGATAAAATTGTTTTAATCGGTTATAGTAATGGCGCCTTGGCTGGTTGGGAACGAGCACAAGATCCCAATACTCCTTTTTCTGCTTTTATTTTGATGGCATCTAGCGGCAAAACAAATGAGATCATTACAACACCTACCTACGTAATTCAAGGTACCAAAGATCAACTTTTCTCATTTAAGAAAGTTCAAAAAAGAATAACTGAGGCACGTAAAATCGGTTCAAAGTTGACTTTTCATAGTGCAATTGATAAAACTCATATCAAAGCATGTGACTATGTGGACGAATTAAGTACTGCTGTTAATTGGTTAGAAAATTCTGTATGGAAATGATTTATCTCATAGTAATAGTTTATGATTATAAATACCTTAGATTCTAGTAAATAACTTTAAGAACATGATTGATTTAATTTTTAAGGCGATACAACAAGATTTAAAGACTGCTATAACACAAAAAGATCATCCGTTTCGATATTTTGCTTTAGCCACAAATGATTCTAATAATATTCCACACGTACGCACTGTAGTTTTAAGGGATCTAGATACTAACTTACATCTATATGCCTATACCGATAAGCGTTCCAAAAAAATAACACATCTACAACAAAATCAAAAAGTAAGTCTTCTTTTTTTGGACAGAAATCGTTTTATACAATTATCCATCAAAGCAACTGCACATCTTGTAACAGATCCATTTACCCTAAAAAAAATCTGGGAACAAATTCCAGATCCCTCCAAAAAGGACTACACTACGCAGCAAACTCCTGGAGAAACCCTTAAAGATCCAACTGCTATTGATTATTTAGAAACAAAACATTTTTTTACCGCCTTGAAGTTTATTCCAGACGAGATAGAATATTTACGTTTAAAACGTCCAAATCATATACGTGTGCAGTTTAAGCTATTAAAAAATGAATGGAAAGGTGTTTTTATAGCTCCATAAAGTTGCCGCTGCTATGGCATTGTAAGAATCACAAACTCTAATCGTAAAGGGTCTAGGGTTTTAAGTAAAGTATCGATAAGATTTTGACCATATTCTAGATAAAACTCAGAAAAATTCTTAGTTCGTTCTTGCAAACTTTGATTAGGAAAAAGTTCATTTTGTAATTTGGTAACGCGCTCTACATGATCTTTTAATTTAAGTCGTTGTGCTTTTAACAAACGTGTTTCTAACACGTCCAATCCCTTTAACTGTTTGACTTCTTGAGCCTTTACCGCATTAATAAAAGAAACATCTGTTTGTGCTGCAAGCTCATACAAATTAGAAAACTGATCTTTAAGGTGATTGCGTTGGGGCGTAAGGTCAATATTGATATTGGATACTTGTCGTACCTTTCTATTAATCAACTCATGAGATTTGAGAAATAAATCTTTATCAGATACTTCTAATTTATTTTGCTTTTTTGCAAGTTTCTGATTTTTTAGTAATATAGAATTTCTAAGTAATAGTATCGGAAAAGAGGTTTTCACAGCATCAAAATACTGTTTTAATTCAAGCCAATATGCTAATTCTCCGCCACCACCAATATAGCAAAGATTTGGCAAGATTACTTCTTGATACAAAGGACGCATCATTACATTAGGACTAAAACGCTCTGGAAATTCTTTTAATTCTTGTAAAATATCCGTTTCACTCCACACAATATCAGTTTCGTTGACATAATACGAACTTTCTCGTTTTATAATACGTTCTCTCAAACCATTAGTTAAATAAAAAAGATTAATTTCTCGAGAATTCACTTGTACAGTATATCCAAGATCTGCCAATGCATTTGCCGTAGGGAGTATTGAATTATAACTAGTTTGATGCAATAGCTCGCTCTCAACATACGGAGCAAAAAGCTGTTTGAGTGATCTATCGTCTCCATCTAGAATCACTAAACCAGAATCCCCGAATAGTGCATTAGCCAAAAATCGAGTAGCTTCAGTTAGTGTAGCATGAGTTAGATAAGCTTCCTCAAACAATGATTTTAATGTATCTGCATTTGTACCAAGTCCAATTTCTAATGAAAATACCTCAAGAATTTTATCTAAACCTTCAAGATCCATTCTTCCAACGGCTCCTTCAGCAGTCCTATTCCACTGCAATTTTTTACCTTTGAAATTAAAAAAATTGATTTCTTCAAAGTCATGATCTTCTGTAGCCATCCAATAAATCGGCACAAAATTTTGAGTAGGATACGTCGCTTTTAATCGCTTTGACAAATTGATTGCAGAAACAATTTTGTACAAAAAATATAAAGGGCCTGTAAATAAATTAAGTTGATGCCCAGTCGTAATTGTAAATGTTATATCTTTTTTTAATGCCTGTATATTACTTTTGGTAGCAGATGATGCATCGATTCCTTCGTACTGCTTTTCTAGAGCTGAAACCAGTATGGCTCTTGTGTCTGGATCGTAACTTTGTTTTTTTTCAGCAATTTGATCTGAAAACTGTTCAATACTAGGAAATCTATTGTAAAATGACTTTAATTGACTCTTTTGATCTAAATAATCCATAATAAGGGAAGAAAAATAACCCGAATCTTTAAATGAAATATAGTCACTTGGCATAGTTACTTTTTTAAAAAGGATAAAGATACATTAGATTGTTAATTCAAATCCTAATTTTACGTTAATACCGATTAGAAATGTGCAGTTTTGCTTTTAATAATACTACGCATCTATACCGGTTATCCACTATAAATTGTACTAAGTGCAAAAATTATCCATAAATTTAGGCCTTTAATTAAAAACTAATTTTTATTCAATGAAGAAAATAATTTTAGTCTTCTTTTTCACACTATTTGGATTCTGGATGCATTCACAAACTAGCATCCCTTCTCCAGAAAAATTTTTAGGTTATGCAATTGGAGAACAATTCACACGTCATGCAGATGTAGTACGCTATTTTGAAGCTGTAGCTAATGCGTCAGATATGGTTACGTATAACACTTATGGAAAAACAAATGAGCGGAGACCTCTTACATATGCCGTAATTTCTTCAGCAGAAAACTTAAAAAACATTGAAACTATTCGACAAAATAATTTATCGAATGTTGATGGTACAAAACCTTCAACCACCCCCAAAGTCGCTCTAGTATGGCTTAGCTATAATGTACACGGTAATGAAGCCTCAAGTACCGAGGCTGCCATGAAAACTTTGTATACCTTGATTACCGAAAAACAAGAATGGCTATCAAACACGGTTATCATCATGGATCCATGTATTAATCCTGATGGACGTGATCGTTATGTCAATTGGTATAATCAAACTAGAGCAACGCCATATACGATCGATCAACACGCAACAGAGCACAACGAACCATGGCCAGGAGGAAGACCCAACCATTATCTATTCGACCTTAATCGAGATTGGGCGTGGGCAACTCAAATCGAAACGCAGCAACGCCTCAAAATATACAACCAATGGATGCCCCATATTCATGTAGATTTTCATGAACAAGGGATCAATGAACCTTACTATTTCGCTCCCGCAGCAGAGCCCTTTCATGAAATAATTACACCGTGGCAACGGGATTTTCAAACACAAATTGGTAAAAATCATGCCAAATATTTTGATAAAGAAGGCTGGTTATATTTTACAAAAGAGCGTTTTGATCTACTATATCCCAGTTATGGTGATACCTACCCTACTTTTATGGGAGCTATTGGCATGACCTATGAGCAAGCTGGTCATGGACGTGCTGGTTTAGGAATTCAAACCGACGAAGGTTATATACTTACACTCAAAGATAGAGCAGATCACCATACAACAACAGGTCTATCTACTATAGAAATCGCTTCTCAAAATGCCACCAAATTGAATGATGAATTCAGAAATTTTTTCTCCTCTACTATTGCTAATTATAAAAGCTACGTGTTACAAGGACATCAGGATAAGATTGATGCACTGATTGAACTTTTAGAAATGCATGATATCCAATACGGCTTTAGTTCAAATGCCGCGATCAAGGGATTTGATTACACGAGTGCTAAGCTTGTCAAGCAGACCACCAAAAATGCTTTGGTAGTTAGCACTAATCAACCTAAAGGTGCGATGGTTACGGTACTTTTTGAGCCAAAGACCAAAGTCAGTGATCCTTTAACCTACGATATTACTGCTTGGGGTATTCCTTACGCATACGGATTAGAGGCAATTGCGTCAAAAACGCTAGTTCCTCACACTAAAAATAAAAGTAATACGGTTACTATACCTACTACAAATCCTGAGGGTGCTGGTTATATTGCAAGGTGGAATAGTGTTAAAGATGCCGCTTTTATGGCTGATTTACTAAGGCATAATATCAAAGTACGCTTTAGCGAAAAGGACTTTACCAACGGAACCGAAACTTTTAAAAAAGGAAGTTTAATTATTAGTAAAAGTGATAATCGCACCCTCAAGAACTACGACTCTACTGTAATTGAGATTGCCAAAACTCACAAGAGAAATATTGTAGCAGCAGCTTCAGGTTTTGCTACAACCGGAGTCGATTTTGGCTCTCCCGAAGTAAAATTAATTAATAACCAAAAAATTGCTTTACTCAAAGGATCACACACCTCATCATTGAGTTATGGTGAACTGTGGCACTTTTTTGAAAAAACTTTGAAATATCCAATCACATCCATTGATACTGACTATTTTAAAAGCATAGATTTGCAACAATATGATGTTTTGATCTTACCCGATGGCGCTTTATCCACATACTTGGACAAGACAACGATTAGTACATTAAAAACATGGATTGCCAACGGAGGAAAAGTGATTGCTATCGGTAATGCAGTTGAAGCGTTTGTTAATAAAGAAGGATTTGATCTTAAAAAAAATGTAGCCAACAAAACAGATCAAGATACTTTAGGCAATAAAATTGCCTACGATCAAAGAGAAAGAGAGAGTGTCAAAAATTTTGTTACAGGTACAATTTTCAAAACTAAAATTGATGCTTCGCACCCCATGGCTTTTGGGTATACTAACCATTATTTTAGTTTAAAACTTGGTGCCGATTCTTATAAATTACTTCAAAATGGATACAATGTAGGTTATATTGATATCCCAAAGGCTATCGCTGGCTTTGCAGGAAAAGACGCTTTAAAAAGGTTAAAAAACTCCTTGGTCTTTGGCGAAGCTCGTATAGGAGATGGCAATATTATCTATATGGTAGATAATCCTATGTTCAGAGCATTCTGGGAACATGGAAAATTATTTCTAGTTAATGCCATATTCTTTACAAATTCAAATAAATTTAGAATCTAATTACTCAATCATGAATATTAAAAATAAAGTAACTAAAAATGTAACCTTAGGGTTACTAGTAGCATTAACCGTGAGCAGTTGCTCCGAAAAAAAAGAAAAGGTGACAACCGAGATTAAGAAAGAAACAACAAACATTCTTTTGGAAGAATGGACTGGACCGTATGGAGGTGTTCCCGCATTTGACAAAATGAAAGTTACCGATGTACAGACGGCTATAGAAAAAGGAATGGTTCAAAGTCTTGAAGAGATTGAGGCCATCGCTACAAATCCTGAACCACCTAGTTTTGAAAATACAATAGTGGCTATGGAAAAATCAGGAAAAGCACTAGATCGTGCTTTTACCTATTACGGTATCTGGAGTAGTAATATGTCCTCTCCAGAATTTAGAGACATACAGCAAGATCTAGCACCAAAAATATCTGAGTATCGTTCAAAAATATCTCAAAACCAACAATTGTTTGATCGAATCAAATCAGTTTATGATGCTTCTCAAAAAGATTCATTGCCTGCAGATCAACAACGTGTGGTTCAATTAGTATACGAAGAGTTTGCTATGCAAGGGGCTGCGCTAGATGCAGAAAAGAAAAAACGCTATGCAGCAATTAATAAAGAACTCTCAAAATTATATACTGAATTCTCAAATAATGTATTAGCCGATGAAGAAGGATATGTAACACTTTTAGAGAAAGATCAATTAGGCGGTTTGTCTGAAGGATTAATCAAAGCATATGCAAAGGCAGCAGATGATAGAGGTCATCAAGGAAAATATGCCATTACAAACACACGTTCTTCAATGGATCCATTTCTTACCTATTCTACAGAACGGCCGTTGCGCAAAAAGGTATGGGAAACATATTACTCCAGAGGTGACAATGGGGATGAACATGACAATAACAAGATCATTGCCGAAATTTTAAAACTACGCAAAGAGCGTGTAGGCTTACTTGGCTATGATAATTATGCACAATGGAGGTTGCAAAATCGTATGGCAAAAACTCCCGAGAATGCAATGGAGTTAATGAATGCCGTTTGGCCTGCTGCTATCGCAAGAGTTAAAGAAGAAGTAAAAGATATGCAAGCAGTTGCCAATGCTGCCAAAGATAAAATTACTATTGAGCCTTGGGATTATCGTTATTATGCCGAAAAAGTTAGAAAACAGAAATATGATCTTGACTCTGACGAGGTAAAACAATATCTGCAACTAGACAAACTAACCGAGGCAATGTTTTTTGTTGCAGGAGAATTATTCAACTTTAATTTTGCCCCATTAGCAAAAGGTAAAGTACCTGTATTTCACGAAGATGTAAATGTATGGGAAGTAACCGATAAAACAAATGGAAAAATCATTGGACTGTGGTATTTAGATCCTTTTGCTAGACCCGGTAAACGCTCTGGTGCTTGGGCTACAACTTACAGAAGTTATACAAGTTTTGAAGGAGAAAAAACAGTACTTGCCTCTAACAACTCTAACTTTGTAAAACCTGCTCCTGGAGAACCTTTATTGGTTTCTTGGGATGATGCAAACACATTTTTTCACGAGTTTGGTCATGCTTTACACTTTTTTGCATCCAATGTAAAATATCCAACTCTCAATAGCGGTGTTCGTGACTATACCGAGTTTCAATCCCAATTGTTAGAACGTTGGTTATCCACTGATAAAGTAATTAACACCTACTTAGTGCATCAAGAAACTGGTAAAGCAATGCCAAAAGAATTAATTCAGAAAATAAAAAATGCGTCAACGTTTAATCAAGGTTTTGGTACAACCGAATATTTAGGTTCAGCTTTGATTGATATGAAACTTCATTTGGCAGATCCAGAAAATATTGATGTAGATACATTTGAAAGAGAAACATTAGCTGCTATGAATATGCCTAAAGAAATGGTTATGCGTCATCGTACACCGCACTTTGGTCATGTCTTTTCTGGCGAGGGTTATGCAACCGCATACTATGGATATATGTGGGCAGATGTATTAACTGCTGATGCAGCCGAAGCTTTTGCAGAGGCCCCCGATGGATTTTACGATAAGGAGATAGCTGCAAAATTAGTAAAGTATCTATTTGCTCCACGTAATGCTATGGATCCTGCAGAGGCCTATCGTAAGTTTAGAGGACGCGATGCCAATATCGAAGCCTTGATGCGTGATAGAGGTTTCCCGATACCTAAGAAATAAGATAACCTAAAGCATCCAATAAAAGCAGGATTTTATAGCCTATACTCTATAATTTCCTGCTTTTATTTTTTTAACCTTTTACTTGATAAGTGGATGTAATCTCATTTTTTATATACTCCCATAAGACCGTAGATCCTTTTTCAATAGGTTGTAACTTATCTAATATCGTAGCTCGCTCAATTTCAAACTTTGCCCAAGTACCACCATCATTACTCAAATTTTGTAAAGCGGGGTGTAATCTATCAATAGCTTTTGCAAAACGAGCATCAGTACTTTCTCCGCGTTCAAACTCGTTCCACAACTCCATAAAATCGGCAGCTATATCCTCTGGTAAAAGTTTAAAAATACGTTGTGCCGCTACCATTTCTTCATGGGTATTTGTATGACTTTTATGAGTATCAAAAAGAAAAGTGTCTCCTGCATCAATTTCTACCAAGTCGTGAATTAACACCATTTTTAATACTCTTGTAATATCAATTGCATGGGATGCATGTTCTGCTAAAACCAAAACCATCATTGCCAAATGCCAGCTATGCTCTGCATCATTCTCGCGTCGGTTACTATTAAATAAAGCAGATTGCCGTATAATGGATTTTAAATTATCTATTTCAAAAATAAAGCGTAATTGTTGATTAAGTCTTGTATTGGACATGTCTAATTGTTTTTAAGCTACAAAAAAAAGAATAAGAACTATCTATCTATAGGACATTTGTCCTTGAGCTATTTATCTTTGTACCATGATTCGATCCAACGCAAACCTTCTCGAATATATAAGTAAGCCCTCCTTTTTGGAGAAATGGAATACTATTGCATCTATTAAGTTTGATACAGCTGCCACTATAATCAATCAGCAATCTACATCAAATGCTATTTACATCGTTAAGAAAGGAATAACCAAGTGCTATCTTACAGAAGATACAGGTGTTGATTTTATACAAGAATTTTTTGGACCTGGTGAACTTTTTGGAGAAATAGAATTTTTTACACAAACCTCAAATTTTTGTGCTGTGGTTACGATCGATCAAACAGAGGTTTTTAAAATCCCACATACTTCCTTTACAAAGCTCTTGGCTACCGATAGACGATTTAATACATTAATTATGGAGGCATTAGCCAAAAAGATACGATACAAAGCTATACGACACGCTTATAATCAATTACATACTATCGAGGACAAAGTACTAAGACTAAAAAAAGAATATCCTTCGATTTTTGAGACGCTCAAAAAAAAGGATATTGCAAATTATTTGGGCATTACCATGCGTAGTTTAAATCGTAGCTTATTGACCATAGGAACAAATAATACGCGTTTAAATGACACGATCTAAAACAGCTATAAAAACCACATACTTTAGTATAGCTACCAATATAAGCCTGGCTGTAATAAAAGGTATCGCAGGTGTTTTTGGCAATTCTTATGCCCTTATAGCCGATGCAATTGAGTCTACAACCGATATCTTTTCGTCTGTGTTGGTGTTGTTTGGATTAACCTATGCCAAACGACCTGCCGACAAGAATCATCCTTATGGACATGGTAAAATTGAACCATTGATGACATTTATTGTCGTAGCATTTCTGGTTACCTCTGCCACAATTATTGCCTACGAGAGCATACAAAACATTCAAACACCGCATGCTTTGCCTAAACCATGGACATTGCTCGTATTGTTGGGCATTATAGCTTGGAAAGAAATTTCGTATCGAATTGTTATCAAAAAAAGTAAAGAAACTCATAGTTCGGTTTTGCATGCAGAAGCTTGGCATCATCGTAGTGATGCTATTACCTCTATAACTGCATTTGTTGGCATTAGTATTGCTCTTTTTTTTGGAAAAGGATTTGAAACCGCAGATGATTGGGCTGCATTATTGGCCTCGGGGTTTATATTGTACAATAGCTATCTAATTTTTAGACCTGCCTTGGGCGAGATTATGGACGAACATAGATATGATGATTTAATAATCAAAATTAGGCAAGTAGCTACTACTGTAGAAGGCATAAAAGGTACCGAAAAATGTTACATTCGAAAAGCAGGCATGTACTACCACGTAGATTTACATGCGCGAGTAGATGGTACGATATCGGTTACACAAGGTCATAAATTAGCACATCGTTTACAAGATAAATTAAAACAAGAGATTCCTGGGATCGGCCATATACTTATTCATATAGAACCTGATACTTAACAACTTAACCTAATACAGATCTTATTAAAATAATTATCTTTTATTTAAACTAAAAAGTATCTTTACAGTCAAGTTATTAATTAGATGTTAGATACTACTGGTCAAGGTATTAAAAAGGATATTGAAACGGTAAACAATATACCTATTGTATCCAAAATGTTAGATGTTATTTGTAGAACTACCAACATGAGATTTGCTGCTATTGCTCGTGTTACCGATACGCAATGGATTACTTGTAGTAGTCGTGATGATATCGATTTTGGTCTAACTCCTGGTGATGAGTTGGAATTAGGCACTACGATATGTGACGAAATTAGACAACACCATAATCCTGTGGTTATAGATCATGTTGCAGAAAATCCAACGTTTTGTAATCATCATACTCCTATGAAGTATGGTTTTCAAAGCTATATCTCTTTTCCCATTTTTAAAAAAACTGGTGAATTCTTTGGTACGCTTTGCGCCATAGATCCAGAGCCAGCTAAGCTTGATAATCCTAAAATACGAGGCATGTTTGAGCTATACACAGACCTAATTGCATTCCACCTTCAAACTATTGAAACCTTAGAAGACACTACCCGCAAGCTTGAAGAGGAACGTAAAACTGCCGAGTTACGAGAAACTTTTATTGCAATATTGGGTCATGACTTACGTAATCCTGTTGGAACTACCCGTATGTGTGCCGATATGATGTTACTCTCCCCCACTAAGGATATGGTTGTTAAAAATGCCGCAATTATAAAGGCTACTTCCTACCGTATGCAAGGCTTAATTGATAATTTACTAGATTTTGCCAAGGGGCATTTGGGTGATGGTATACGACTCGATATCACCACCGACCCTTCTGTATTGAATACCTCGATACAACAAGTAATCACAGAAATTAAGTCCATGGCACCCGATCACGTAGTTGATGTCATGCTTCACTACCCCAAAAGCGTTAATTGCGATGCCAATCGCGTGGCTCAATTACTATCTAATCTACTTGGTAATGCTATTGCTCACGGTGCAAGTGATGCTCCTATTAAGGTTGAAACTGCTGTAAGTCAGGATGTCTTTGAATTAAAGGTGACTAATGGAGGTGCAAAAATTCCTGAAGCGGCAATGCAAAATCTTTTTAAACCCTTTTATACAGAAAGTACGGACCCTAAAAAATCTGGACTTGGTTTGGGACTCTATATTGCTTCAGAAATTGCAAAAGCGCATAAGGGTAACTTACAGGCTACCTCATCAAATAAGCAAACGTCTTTTATTTTTACCATGCCCCTATAAAAAAAGGATAGCTAACAACTTTAAGTAGCCAACTTTATCGCGTTTAAAGACTTCAATTTGTTAAGAATTTATTATTCTTTGTTCACACATTCAATTTAATACCTATTTTTAAAACGGAATGTATTGATTACATATCCAAATTATAATTACGTAGGACATAAGTATGTCCTTTAACGCTATTAATGATTAGTACACCTTCAAATCCATTGTATGAAAAATATACTTATAACCTTATCTGCACTAGTACTATTAGGATGTCAAACGAAAAAGGAAAAAGAAAAAGAAACACGCGTGATTGATCCAGTTGCAAGCTTTACAGGACAGCAAGTTACTGGAGTAACTGTATCTACTATGGGACGTATATTCGCAAATTTTCCGCGCTGGCGCGAAGGGGTAAAAAACTCTGTAGTTGAGCTAGGAGAAAACGGTGAGGCCATAGCCTATCCCGATACTATCTGGAATCGTTGGGAACTTGGCAACCAACCTAAAGATTCTGTATTTATTGGTGTACAATCGGTAGTTGCTCATGGAGATAAATTGTATGTTTTGGATACCCGTAACCCTCTATTTAAAGGGGTTATCGACGCCCCTAGATTGTTTGTTTTTGAACTTGAAACAGATCGCTTATCAACTATTTTTATTCTTGATAGCTCGGCATATCATCCTAATTCGTATATCAATGATTTGCGCGTAGACGAGCCTAATAATAGTATTTATATGACAGACTCTGGTAAAGGTGGACTGGTTGTACTTGATACTAAAACAGGTAGAAGTCGTCGTATGCTAGACAACCACTCCTCGACTACTGCAGAGACAGATCATTTGACCATTGATGGTAAACGTTGGGAAAATACCGTACACTCTGATGGTATTGCTTTAGACCTACAAACCCATACGCTATATTATCATAGTCTTACAGGCTATACCTTATATGCAATTGCAACTAATGTTTTGCGTAATGGGACCAATGAGGACGCAATAGCAGCTGTAAAGACTGTAGCAAAAACATCTGCTCCCGATGGTATGATCCTAGATACTAAAGGTACCCTATATTATGGCGATCTCGAGCATCACAAGATTAACTTTTTGGATAGCTTGGGTACGCAACAAACCTTGTATCAAGGAGAGCAAATAAAATGGCCTGATACCTTTAGTATCTATGATGGGTACTTGTATTTTACAAATTCAAGAATTAATGAAGCTTCCGGAGACATTTCTACAATGGATTTTGGCATTCATAAAATACGAATTGATTAACTAGGGGTACTACTGTAGTTGGTGTAGCGCTCTTTTAAACAAAATTTTAATAGTACCTTTGAGATATATGAAAAATGAAGTAACTCTTAAGTTATCTAACCTACTAGCATTCGTTTGTATTGCTATTGTGTGTTCATGCACCACTGTTGATACCCCAGATGATATAGCGCCTATAGATTGGCAGTCCCGATTGGTAGAGAAGCTTCCTTTAGACTCATTGCGTACAGGTACTACGTACTTATCTGTATATTCTCAGATTTACAGTATTACACAACACCGCAAACACAATTTGACAGCGACAATAAGCCTGCGCAATACCAGTCCCTTAGACACCCTATATATTGACAAAGCATTGTACTATGATACCCATGGTAAATTAATACGCTCTTATATCAAAAAATCAATCTTTATTGCTCCCTTAGAAACTGTAGAGATTGTAATCGATGAGATTGATAAATCTGGCGGTACGGGTGCAAACTTTATATTTGATTGGACCGTGATAGCCAAAAGTACGGATCCGTTGTTCGAGGGTATAATGATTTCTACTTCGGGACAACAAGGATTGTCATTCACAACACAGGGCAAGCGTATCAAGTAGTATAGGATATGATAGCCCTTAGTAATGGTTATCCTATAAAATATCTGGCACCTAGCAATATTAACCGTAGTTTGCCAGTATAGCAGTTGCAGTAATATAAAAGTTATATATATGAATTTAGGTGCCTTCTCTATAAGTTTAAGTGTAAAAGATCTCGACATCTCTCAGTCTTTTTATGAAAAACTTGGTTTCACTGTTTTTGCAGGAGATCCTACTCATAACTACCTTATCATGAAAAATGACAATGCATTAATTGGATTGTTTCAGGGTATGTTTACTGATAATATTCTTACCTTCAATCCGGGTTGGGACGAAGAGGCAAATCCGCTTAAAAAATTTGAAGATATAAGAACAATTCAGCAACACTTAAAATCTCAAGGCGTACCACTAGAACGAGAGGCCGATGATACAACTACTGGACCCGCAAGTATCGTAATTGTCGATCCCGATGGTAATCCTATCTTAATAGATCAACATGTGTGATTATCAATAGTTAGTTTTAAAAAAGCTTATTTATTTTTTATTTAAAACTAAAATACTTAGATTTGAACCATCAACACCTCCCGGACCTCTCAACGATGTGCACTTTTGGGAGGTTTTTTGTTTTTATAAAATGACAAAAGTAACTTACAATAAACTTCCAAAAACATTTGCTGAACAAGTTCAGTTATTAAAAAAACGAAAACTTCATATTCCTAATGAAGAAAAAGCAGAAAGAATATTAACTTATATAAGTTACAATAGGCTTAGCAATTATTGGTTTCCAATGCTAAAAAGTCCAAAAGAAGAAGAAATCTTTAAAGATGGTTCTAATTTTGAAACAATTTTCAAATTGTATCAATTTGATAGTGAATTAAGAAAAATAACATTTCATGCTATTGAACAAATTGAAATAGCTATAAGGACACAAATAATATATCACTTTTCTCATCAATATAATTCAGGGTTTTGGTATGAAAAAAGTGATGCTTTTAACAAATATCCAAGTTATGTACAATTCTTGTCAAAAATTTCAAAAAACGTCCAAGAAACAAAACAAGAATACATTTTAAAATACCGCAAAAATTACAAACAATTCCTTCCTCCTTCATGGAAATCATTTGAATTATTGACCTTTACAAATCTTCTTAGCATTCTCAAAAACATAAAAAATCAGAAAGAATTGATTCCAATCGCAAAAAGTTTGGGACTACATCATAGTCTATTGATATCATGGCTTGATTGTTTTATTTATATAAGAAACATAACCGCTCACCACGGGAGATTATGGAATATAATTCTAACTATAAAACCTGAATGGCTCAAATCACCAAGAGCTAATTGGATAAATAGATGGGAGAACGACTACAAACCTGATGGCGAAACTTTAAGTAAAGTAGGCAAAAACGACAAGGTTTTAAAATTTTATGCTGGTATTTGTGCCATACTCTATTGTTTACAGTTTATTAACCCTTATCACGATTACAAAAAGCAACTATTAAAGCTATTCAGTGAATACCCCGAGGCGGATTTATCGCACATGGGTTTTCCTGAAGATTGGAAAGAACAAAACCTTTGGAGATAAAGCTAGCTACCATGACGTACCTATAGACTAAGACTATATAATATTTTGACTGATCTGGGATTAGGAAATAATGGGGAATTTGAGAGTTTTGCACTTATTTAGACCGCAAAATTCAATGTTCAATAACTTAGAAGGAAAATAATTCTAACCAAACTTATTTCTTAGATTAAAACACTACTGCTTACACCCTTGCCTATAGTATCCAAACTTAAATGGATGTGATTTGCAGTGGTGCAAATGATCAATATAACTAATAATGATCATTTGCACCACTGCAACTAGTCTTTGTACGTAGTAAAACATCCCATACAGCAGTGCAACAAGCTCTTATTACCTTATAAACAAGTTTTACACCCGTGAAATGGATCGCTATCATGATAGAATGATTGCTTTCAGGAGTGTATTATGCTTTTAACTTCTTACAACCCTAACTAGCACCCCTACAACCAATTACTTTTTAAAATTATGAATTATTTGGTAGGATTTTTTTTACTAAAAAACTATTTTTTGTACTTTTCTACTCTTAATCTTAAAACCTATTCGTATGATTACCACAGGAGTACTCCAAAAAATGGATAAAATCGAGTTTATTCAATTCTTACGTGATGTTACCACTTTTTCATCTGAGTATGATCTTGCAACACTTAAGCTTGAGCAGCATGTAGAGGCGTTGCACGCTGTTCTTAAAGACTTAGATGATGCCTTGTATTATGAACGCGATCGATTGTTAACTCAAGATCTGCTTACATTAGACAACCAGAGAGATGATGCATTTATCGGGTTTAGGTATATCGTTCTTGCCTATACCTATCACACGGATCAAGCACTCAAAGCTGCTGCACAACAGATCTATGCCAAAATCGAAGCCTGCGGGTCTGGGGTTACACGCTTAAGCTACGCAAAAGAGACTACTGTACTTATCAATTTAATTGATGATTGTACTAATGATAATGATGTTGCAACAGCTATTAAGACATTAAAGTTAGAATCTTGGGTACAAAATCTGCAAACATTTAATACTGCCTTTTATGAGGTGTACAGTAACCGTAATAAAAAGGAAAGTGAGCAAATTAAAACCTCGATAACAGCATTGCGACCCGACGCCTATAAAAGTTATGAAGCGTATATGAAACGATTGGATGCTCACATAGAATTGGATGCTAATGATCTATATACTCCTTTAAAAAAACGATTAGACTTATTAGAAAAAGAATATCTACAAAACCTAAAGGCTAAAGAAAAAGAAGTAGTATCTACAGCGTCTGCCGAATTGAATACATAGATATAAGACTTGTATTGTTGATGCTAGCTATGATGTTTTTACATCAAATACAGTATTTAAACTATCCTGTATAGGGTAGTTTAAATCTGTTACCTGCAGAACGCTCATCAACTAATACTTTTTTTAATCGAAAAAAAATTACTTTAGCTATCCTAACCAACTTATAATACACATACTATGAAACTTCTATACAAAAGGCGTTTGTTACGCAATAACTTGATAATTAGTAGTTTTTTCACCTTTTTGAGCCTCCTTGGATTTATAGTAAAAACCAGTACACTTTTTTCTTCCTACTTATTACTTATAGGCTTGCTATACGGGGTCGTGTATGCGGTAATGAAGGTTAAAGGTTATGCATCTATAAAAAATGGGATTCTTACCAAAAACACTATTGAGTTTAAGCAATTAAACATTTCTAAAATACGCAAAGTGGTTTATCATAAAGACTATTATCGTATAGCTACTATAGATAAGAACATTACATTGTATAAGGATGCAATTCATAGCAATTCGCTACTAGTGCTGCAAGATTTTTTGAAGCAGTTGCAGCTACGTCCAACAGAAAATGTTTTACAAAAGGTGAGCTAAGCACACTACTCTTATTGTACCCACCCTGCAGTCCTAAATAAAAGCGTTAGCAATTTAACATGCTCAAGTGTAGTACGTATCTGTCTAATTGTACGTTCAAAAAATACGTATACATAAAACAAATAACGAATAAAATATAAGAGTACTTTATCATTATCAAATTCTCATAGAAAAACTAACTTTAATACTTTGTTTAGAAAAATACTTTTATAGAAACTGTATCTTCGACAGAAAAGAATACTATGGACACAGTGATACACAAAGCAGATACGAGAGGCACCGCAAATCACGGTTGGTTACAATCGTTTCATTCTTTTAGTTTTGGAAATTATCATGACCCTGCTCGTATTAATTTTGGTGCATTGCGTGTGCTTAATGATGATACCGTAGCTGCTGGTATGGGTTTTGGCAAACATCGTCACGAGGATATGGAGATTATATCCATACCGCTATTTGGAGATCTAGAGC
Source organism: Aquimarina rhodophyticola (assembly GCF_042434915.1). Taxonomy (GTDB): domain Bacteria; phylum Bacteroidota; class Bacteroidia; order Flavobacteriales; family Flavobacteriaceae; genus Aquimarina. Next base: position 440,382 of record NZ_CP170198.1, on the reverse strand, counting down.
ATAAGGATAGTATGGATAACACAACGGTTATTAAAGCTGGGGATATCCAAGTAATGAGTGCGGGTACGGGTGTATATCATAGTGAGTATAACAAGAACAAAGATCGCGAGGTTAAGTTTTTACAAATATGGATTATCCCCAAAGAGCGTGGTGTTACCCCTCGTTATGATCAAATCACGTTACCACAAAACACGTTAAAAAATGAGTGGTATCAAATTGTATCACCTAATGCAGATGAACAAGGGGTTTGGATACATCAAGATGCTTGGTTTTCACTAGGACAGTTTGATGCTGGAGTAGAAAGAGAATACAGCTTGCATAACCCCAAAAATGGTGTGTACTTATTTGTATTAGAAGGCGATATTATGTGTAACGATCATTCATTACATCGTAGAGACGCCATTGGCATTTGGAACACAGATCGAATTACTATAGAAACGACAAAAGCTTCAAAAGTTTTATTGATAGAGGTACCAATGAGCTTTTTAAAAGGAGTAAACGAACCTTAGAAAGATTAAATTAATGTTAATTTATGAACAAATATAAAATTATTATCGATCCGATTTTCGCAAGGTAAATTCAAAATAATTACCAACATCTAAGATATTTATAGCTACTTATAGCAATATTCTTAACAACCAAAAGTTTTAAATAGTAACATAATAATATGGTATTTATACGGATATATTCATTTTAAGGAGAGAACACAAAAACTATGTTTTTACAACGTTATAATTGTCTATTTTTGCGCTCGAATTACAACATTTAAAATTATAGTATTCTCTTTTATAATGAATTAGCCAAAATTCCATTACATAAGACAGTATAAAAAAAGGGGCTTACCATGTAGGCCCCTTTTACATTTTTATCCTCACTTTTTAATAAAATTATAGTAGTTATCGATAAGCCGTATACAGCACGATAACACCCTCGTCTGCAATATCACCGGGACGAACATTATTGCCTGTATTGGTAATTGTCCCATTAATATAATTCACCAATACCTCAAAACCATCTGCAGTAAAATTGGTAACTCGACCTGTGATCTTACCAAGAGAACTTCCATTTTGATCCCCGTAACGCAATCCAATCGCATTTGTATTAGATGCAAAGCGAGAGATATCATTAATAGAATTACCATGGCCACCTACATAGATTACTTGTTGCGTAATGGATCCATTATCATTTCTTGCAAACCCGTTCATAGAACCAAAGGAGTTTCTAATTCCTCTATCGTTATTAATAGCATTATCTATGTCTAAGTTAAACGTTTCTACATTAGCATGTGCTACAAAGGTAACCGATGATGGTATAAAAGGAATACCTGTCACATTTACTGTTCCTGCTGCATTAATTTGAAAAGCACCTACATAAACATTTCCTGCAGTTAGCATCTCTTGCCAGCTACCCTCTATAAACTGAAACATACGTTTTATTTGGGTATCATACACGATAGCTCCTTCTTGCGCAGTTGTAATAGCCCCAATTTCTGCAGTAGTACCCGAAGGTACGCCCATTACAGAATTTGCATCAATCTGGGCAAATAAAAAGGCATAATTTAATAGACAAAAGTAAAATAAGTATAACTTAAAATTCATAATGTGTTGTGGGGTAGTTACTCTAATGAAAATAAAAGTAGGTTAAACATTAAGTAAATACTGTATTCTTTAAACACACGTATAGCAAATAAAGACAAATACTTACTATTCATGGATTTAAAAAAAAGATATACAGCATACAAATATATAAGAATTAACTAAAAAATACGTTAATTAGATACATTAATTATGGTTTAACCGTAATTTAGATTATTTATTCTTCAAAAATAGATTTTTTTTTTAAAAACTCATAAGAGATCATAAAAATAATTCTTAAGCACTATTGGTGGATATCTCATGGTATAAACCCTGAAAAAATTATTTAAAAAAAAACCAGCAAAAGTTGCTGGTTTTTTTAAATCATATTGTATGTATCGCTTATAAAACTTCGGCATAAAGGTCAAAATCTTCTGCTTCGGTAATTCTAACTTTGGTAAAATCTCCAGTTTTTAAATAAAACTTAGATGCATCAATTAATACTTCATTATCTACATCTGGAGAATCAAATTCTGTACGCCCAATAAAATAATTACCTTCTTTACGATCAATAATGACTTTATATTCGTGTCCTATTTTTTGTTGATTTAATTCCCATGAGATCTGGGATTGTATTTCCATAATCTCATTAGCTCGTTCCATTTTGACATCTTCTGGCACATCATCCTCCAAATTATAGGCGTGTGTATTTTCTTCGTGAGAATATGTAAAACATCCCATACGTTCAAATCGCATTTCCTTTACCCAATCACGTAGTGTTTCAAAATCTTCTTGAGTTTCTCCAGGGTAACCTACAATAAGTGTAGTTCTAATAGCCATTTCTGGCACTGCAGCTCTAAACTCTTGTAGCAATTTGGTTGTCTTTGCCTTGGTTGTACCACGACGCATGGATTTTAAGATAGGATCTGCAATATGTTGTAATGGGATATCAATATAGTTACATATTTTTGGCTCGTTACGCATTACCTCGAGTACCTCCATTGGAAATCCCGTCGGAAAAGCATAATGCAAACGAATCCATTCGATCCCATCAACCGCGACCAAGTGCTTTAATAAATCGGCTAATTTTCTTTCTTTATATAAGTCTAATCCATAATATGTAAGATCTTGTGCTATTAAGATTAGTTCCTTAACACCATCTGCTGCTAACTTTTCGGCTTCTATAACCAGCGATTCTATGGGAGTAGATTTGTGTTTACCTCTCATGATTGGTATTGCACAAAAAGAGCACGGACGGTCACATCCTTCGGCTATTTTAAGATACGCATAATTTTTGGGGGTTGTCGTTAAACGTTCTCCAATCAGTTCGTGCTTATAATCTGCTCCAAGAGCTTTAAGTAAACCCGGTAATTCTGTGGTGCCAAAGTATTGATCTACATTAGGGATTTCTACTTCTAGGTCTGGCTTATAACGTTCTGACAAACATCCAGTGACAAAAACTTTATCAACACTCCCTGCTTCCTTTTTTTGTACAAAATCCAAGATTGTATTAACTGATTCTTCTTTGGCGTTTGCTATAAATCCGCAGGTATTAATAACTACGATATTGCCTTCTTCTTCATGAACAACCTCCTTATTATTTGCTTTGAGCTGTCCCATTAACACTTCACTGTCGTAAACATTTTTACTGCAACCAAGTGTAACAACATTGATCTTATTTTTCTTTAACGTCTTCGTCCTCATAACTATCTAATAAAAGTGTGCAAAGATACAAGGAATAACTTAAGAATAAGCTGATTTGCAATTACTATTCAAAAATAAGCATTGTATCAAAGTATTATACAGTTACACCCTAATAAACTTTATAAAGGCAATTGACATGACAACGTTGCTAAGTGATCGATACTTTACTAATTTCTATTTGAAATATGAAACGTATTTAAAAGTATATTCTTTTAAAGTTCTCTAGTGCTGCTTTGCACTACTATACGAGTCATTAGCAAGTGGCGTACTAGAATTAAAAAAATGTATAATTTTACTGTCGTTACAATGTATGTTATGATAATCGCAAAAAGAATTAAAAATCACACATGACTTATGTTGAAGCCTTATTACTACTGAGGTGCAATCACAATGTTGCCTTCATTATCAATACGATACGATAAATTAAAGGGTAGCGTTATTGATTTCAAGCCTTCCTCTACATCATTGTGCATAAAATCTCCTGTAAAACCTCTTTGTGTATCTACGTCCTGCACAATAAGCTTTACTTTATATTGTCGTTCAAATTCTTTAATAACTTCTGCAAAAGGAACATTTTTAAAGTTGCTTATTTTATTTATCCACTGTGGAGATTTATCTAAACTGGTCTCAAACGTAATGATTCCATCTATAATTCGCAGTGAATTTCCTGCTGATAAATTTTCTGTATAGCCATTTTTATAACGTACATGTACCATACCTTCAAAACAATGAACCTCAAAAAAATTGTTTCGGTTTTTTACATTAAATTTTGTTCCTAGAACACTTATCGTACCCGCATCTGTAAGAACTTCAAAATTCTTTCCTTGAGCTACTTCAAAATAAGCTTCTCCCTCAAGATTAACTTCACGTTGCTTACTCCATCCTTTTTGATCAAAAGAGACAGTGGATTTTGAGTTGAGTGTTACATGAGAGTTATCGGGTAATTTAATACTCATATTTTCACCAATATCTGTATAAATAGTGGTGTCGTTTGAAAAAAAGAAAAAAGAGCCTATTCCTATTATAATTAGAAACAGAAGAACAAATATTAACCAACTAGATCTATAGAATTTTGTCTTCACTACAGGTTTTTTTTGGGCATATGCGCGTTCTCTAACTGCAGCAACACCTTGCGAGGTAGTTACGTGATCAGCCTTAAAAAATTTTGCCGTATCAACGATAGTCTTATGTACAAAATAATCCTCTGAAGCTTCAAACTGTTTCTTTTCTATCGGTGATAAATTATCTGATAGCCATTTTTTTACCAAATCTTCATTCTTCATGTGCTAATGCTTCTATCTATAAAAAAACTATCGGTTTGGATGCCCTTTTACAAAGCTCAACTCCTCTACTTTGTTTTTGAGCTGTTTATAAGCTAGATATACCCTGTTCTCTATTACTTTCTTAGTAACTCCAAGTACGTCGGCAATTTCTTCATGGCTATTACCTTCAACTTTATTCATCAAAAAAGCAACGCGGTGCTCGTTTGGCAATTGCTCTAAAGCTTTTTGATAATGTTCAAGAAATTCTTGTTGCTCTCTTATAAACTCTGAAGACTCATGAGTATATCGCTGCACGGCTATCATTTTGTGTTGAAGCACGACGCTTTGATGTGCAAACTCATTTGACATCATATTATTCGCTACTTTGTATAAATACCTTTTGGCTTTGTCATGCGTTATTTTTTTACAATTGAATAATAACCTTATGAATGCATCTTGCATTTTATCATTTGGGCTTAGCGCCTCTCCAAATTTATAATATAGGTAGGCTCTTAAATCGGTTGAATACCTATTGTAAATTTCTGAAAAGACATCTTCATCACAAACATTGTCATAAAGTTTATTTGGCATCTAATAAAAATTTTTAGTAAAAGTAGAAAAAAACCCGAAATGGTAAGGACTTTTAGCAAGTTAGTTGTATTTGTCAAAAAGGACTCTACAATGTCAAACTTCGTATGGACATTAAATATAACCTTTTTCACCCCTATTCCTTTCTTTTTTTGAGTATTGATTTTTAAATTAGAAAATTAAATTTAAGCACTTCATAGCAATTGAAGTATTTATCTATTAGTGAAAACTATTAAATACAAGTTGACGCAAACAAAAATTAGAAATTGAAAATCCCTTTGTAATTTTATAAAAAACTGAAGAAGTTTCTTAATCAGTAGCTTACAAAAGCTTTAAAAACCTGTACTAAAAACTTTAGGTTAATCAGTATTTTCAATATAATCCATAGGTTCCTTTCTTGACTGGGTGAGTTGCTCAAAACTATAAGCTATAGAGAACAAATCAATTTCTTTAAAGGAGCTAGAAATGAACGTTAATCCACGTGGCACACCTAAACTAGTATACCCACCCCATAGGTACCGTTATGGCGGGATATTGAGCGACTGCTGCATACCCTGCATGATAATTATTGATCGATAGAATAGCGTCCAAAGAATCACGTTTTATCAGTTTATCAAAAAAATATCGTCCGTTAGACTGCAAAGTATCTTTGATCGCCAAATAGACTGTTTTATTAAAAGAATCAGCGACAATTCCCTCAAACAAGCGTTGTCCATATGGCATACGAAGTAGCGAATCCTTTTTATTAAACGCCATAATATCATATACTGTTTTTAATCTAATAGTAGTATCGGCATACATTTTCAAATAATGTGAAAGATCTTTTTTCATATCTAGATTAAGTAATTTCCTGAAATTAGGTAAAGCTACTTCTTCTGATTCTACTTCAATTAAAATCGCTCCAGCATCTGATAACTCTTTTAATGCTTTTGCATACAATACACTATCTTTAAGAGTTTTAAAATACCCTAGACGTTTCCCTTTTAATTTGTTCTCATTTGCTAATGTTGCAACTATATTAAAATCCTTTTTTACAGCAATCGAAGCTGGATCTGCATTATCTTTTCCCAACATACTTTGATAAACTATTAAATTATCTATCACGCAACGAGTCATGGGGCCAGGAGTATCTAAGGTACTAGAAATAGGAATTATACCACTTCGACTTAATACACCAATAATTGGTTTTAAACCAACAACAGAATTTTGACTTGAAGGGGATAAAATAGAACCCGAGGTTTCTGTACCTATTGCTGCGACACAAAAATTTGCCGCCACTGCTACTCCACTTCCCGAACTTGATCCGCCTGTATCAATGGTCTGTCTTCCATAGGGATTAAACGTTTGCCCGCCTATCGCAGAGTATCCACTTGGACAATCACCACAGTAAAAATAAGCCCATTCACTTAGATTAGACTTTCCCAAAATTATAGCGTTCTTATTTTTTAATTGTTTCACTATAAAAGCATCTTCGGTATAGTTTTTTGCTAAAGCTACAGCCCCAGCAGTAGTAGGCATATGTTTAGTATTGATATTATCTTTTAATAAAATAGGCATTACGTAAATAGCATCGTGAGGTAAATCATCTGGCCTATTATTATCTAAAAGCATAGCTTGTTCTAAGACCTTAGGATTTATAGAGATAACCGAATTTAATGACTTATTATTATTTCTATCATATTTATATATTCGATAGAGATAGAATAAAGTTAAATTTCTATAAGACAAACTATCTACTTGCACTAAACGTTGTAGTTGCGGAATCGTCCTACCAATAATCAAATTTTGAAGTGACTGATATTGTTGCGGTGTAATGGTGAGAAGCGAATCCTCAAGAGCCTTCCATATATCGCTCCTATTTATATATTTTGAATCTGCAACTTTAAATTCTCTAAAGGATTCTATACTATCGGATACCTTGAATACGCTTTTCGTATCAGTAATAACATTTTTATCTACGCTATTTTTTTTGCAGGATAAAAATAGACAGAAAAATAAAATATACAGTATCGCTTTCATAACAGTAAAATTTACTGTGCAGAAAGATAAAAAAAAGCAATGTCTTTATACGTGTAAATTACTTATAAACTGTATGGCGATTTAATTATTTAAAAAAAGAATCTACAAACTCGTATTTATTAAACACCTGTAAATCCTCAAGACCTTCACCGACACCGATGTATTTAACGGGGATTTTAAATTGATCACTAATGCCGATAACTACACCTCCTTTTGCTGTACCATCAAGTTTGGTCACCGCTAAAGAAGTTACCTCGGTTGCAGCTGTAAATTGTTTCGCTTGTTCAAAAGCGTTTTGACCTGTAGAACCGTCAAGAACCAAAAGCACATCATGCGGTGCATTGGGTAGTACTTTTTGCATAACGCGTTTAACTTTTGTTAACTCATTCATTAAGTTAACCTTATTATGTAACCTACCAGCAGTATCAATTATAATAACATCGGCAGCCTGTGCAACTCCAGATTGTAACGTATCGTAGGCAACAGATGCTGGATCACTTCCCATTTCTTGTTTTACTATAGGGATATCCACACGATCCGCCCAAACCTGTAATTGATCAATAGCTGCTGCTCTAAAAGTATCTGCAGCCCCAAGTACGACATTAAAACCTTTCTTTTTAAATTGATACGCTAGTTTACCAATGGTAGTAGTTTTACCGACACCATTTACTCCAACTACCATCAAAACATACGGCTTTTTATCTATTGGAAGGACAAATTCGGTAGCTTCTCCTGTGTTGGTCTCTGATAGTAGTGCAGCTATCTCTTCTCTCAAAATTTGATTCAGCTCATCTGTACCAAGATATTTATCTTTGGCTACTCGATTCTCGATTCGTTCTATAATTTTGATTGTTGTCTTAACGCCAACATCACTGGTTACTAGTATCTCTTCGAGATCATCAAGTACTTGATCATCCACTTTAGATTTTCCTGCAACCGCTTTTCCTAACTTTGAGAAAAAACTGTTTTTGGACTTTTCTAATCCTTTATCTAAAGTTTCCTTTTTGTCAGACGAAAAAATTTTTTTAAACAAACTCATACGAAGAGATTAAAAATCAGAATTATAAAATTAAGAACATTTGGCAGATACAACTTGGTATACAAACCAAATACCCTATCAAATATTTAAAAACATACAATCAATGTATGCAGTATAAAATTAGACTAATTACTGGATATAAAAAATAAAAGAGCCATTTCAATGCTATTGAAATGGCTACCTAATATACGTTGTATGTGTAATTACTTTTTACTAAAAAAGTCATTTACCGCCTCTGGTGCCATAATGGACTCCACAAAAGTATAAGCTCCTGATTTTTCAGACTTTACCATCTTGATGGCTTTTGTTAATCTATTCGATTTTGTCTGTAACGATGCTACTGATTTCTTTGCCATTTTTTACTTATTTAATTTCTTTATGAACAGTCATTTTCTTTAGAATTGGATTAAATTTCTTAATCTCCATTCTATCAGGTGTGTTTTTCTTGTTCTTTGTAGTAATATATCTTGATGTACCTGGTTTCCCAGAACCTTTATGCTCTGTACATTCTAAAATTACTTGGACTCTGTTACCTTTCTTCGCCATGGTAGTTTCTTTTTAAAAAAGGGAATTATTTAGTTAAAAAACCTTTTACTCTTGCTTCTTTAAGAACTGCAGAGATTCCGTTTTTATTGATATTTTTTAATGCTGCTGTAGACACCTTAAGTGTTACCCAACGATCTTCTTCTGGTATAAAAAAGCGCTTTTTGATCAAATTCGCGTTGAATTTACGCTTTGTTTTATTCATTGCATGAGAAACATTATTTCCCACCATCGCTTTTTTTCCTGTAAGCTCGCAAACTCTTGACATCTTTTCTTAATTTTGGTGTTATTTCAAAACAGGGTGCAAATTAACGAATTTATTACGTAACCACCAATTATAGTTTTGTTATTTTTTCGATTTTTTTGAAATATTGTATCGATAACTTCAAACAATGTAATGTTGTAGCTTAGACACCATCTTCATTATACGTTTCAGCTTAATTTCTGAAAAAAAAATTATTCGATACTCTATATCGAGTGCAAAGATAATCTTGATAACTTACATTAACAAATTGTTTTATAACTTCTTACAAAACTTAAAATAATGTAAATTTTTTGATGATACTATGCTAAAATTGTAACTTACTGCTATACTGCGATTATAAAATTTAATTTAATGATTACATCTGTTAATAAAACGTTGTTACACACGTGTGATTTAAAAATCGGTAAGTTTTATTTTTACAAGAATTTCGTAATTTCAGAAATCAAAGAAAGTGCCGTGGTTGCATTTGAGGAAGCTGAAAAACTTTTTGAATTTTGTAATTATTATTATGGAAAGAAAACTCCTTTTGTTTATTTAGCACATCGCATAAATTCTTATTCTTTTGTACCTACAGATCACTTTAAGTCTACTAACCTTTTTCCCAATCTAAAAGGCTATGGAGTAATTGTTTATACAGTAACTCAAAAACGCACAGCCGAACTAGAAAAATCTTTCATGAATAAAAAAATGAAAATATTTGAAAATCTCAATGAGGCTATCCAATGGGCAGACTCTCTTACCTTATGTGATTAATTTATAGCAGTAGTATCTTTCAGCTCTTTTAAAAGCATTTCAAAAGCTTTACTTGTAGTCTTACCAATAGTTCGCTCTCTTAAATTGCCAAAATTAAATTCTTTAGAATATACCTTATCTGGTGTAGCAATACCAATAAAGACAGTGCCTACTTCTACTTTACCGTCTCCTTTTTCTGGCCCTGCATTACCTGTTGTAGAAATCGCATAATCTGAATCAAATTTTTGTTTAGCAGCTTTAGCCATCGCTTCGGCTACCTCAGCACTTGTTACCGAATAAGCTTTTATTAAATTTTCTGGAATTTCTAAAAGTGCTGTTTTAGAAGCTGTCGCATACGTGACTACACCTCCTTTAAAAAAACTTGAAACTCCTGCATGAGCTGTGATTTCTTGTGCTATATGCCCGCCAGTACAACTCTCAGCTAATGCTAAAGTTTTTCTTTGGTCTGTTAAAAGTGATCCTACAATAACCTCTATAGGTTGATCATCTTCATAACCAACAATAATATCACCAATAAGCTCATTGAGTTTAACTAGCTGAAGTGCGATCTCCTTTTCAAGAAGTGCGTGTTGCTCTCCGCGAGCAGAGAGTCGCAAACGTACTTTTCCTAAGCTTGGAAGATACGCTAATTTGATAAATGCGGGTAAATTATCCTCCCACTCCTCAATTTTTTCTGCGATAGCACTCTCCCCGACACCATGTGTAAGGACTGTTTTATGAAGAATAAAGGGTCTTTTAAAACGCTTTTTAAGCCTAGGAATCACCTCACTCTCCATAATACTTCTCATCTCAAAAGGTACTCCTGGCATCGAGATAAAAACTGTATTTGCATCTTCGATCCACATACCAGGAGCCGTACCATATGCGTTAGTAAGCACTTTGGCGCGACTGGGGACCAATGATTGCTGACGGTTAATATCTGATATTGGCGTACTAATATATTTTTTAAATAATTGCTCTACATGTTGTAGCACTTCTTTATTCTCTATCAATTGATCCCCAAAAAATTCGCAAAGTGTATGTTTGGTAATATCATCCTTTGTTGGACCAAGTCCCCCAGTAATAAGAACGATATCAACTCGCGATTGTGCCTCCTTAAGAGCATTTAGGATATGTGTTTTATCATCTTGAACAGAACTAATCTGATATACATCTACTCCTATTGTATTAAGTGCTTTTCCTATAAATGCAGAATTTGAATCGACAATTTGACCAATTAAAATTTCATCACCAATGGTTATAATTTCTGCTAACATTACAACAACTTATTGAAAATCATTTTTTAAGTCTTCGATAGCCTCATTAACTGTCTTTACTATATATTCAATAGTAGGCAATATTTGATCCTTATCTTTATCGGCTTTTGCCCACGCTTCTACTTGTTTTATTTGAGTCAACAATTCTATACCAAATAATTGAAGATTAGGCTTCATCTTATGCGCATATTGATATTCTAAACCAGGATTATCTGACTTAACAGCTTCTAGCATGCTATCAAGATCTGGCGGTATTTCTTCTAAAAATGTTTGCACTAAGACCGTGGTGAATTCTTGATCACCTCCAGATAATTCATTTATATGATTAAGACTATAAGCTTTACTCATCTATTTTATTCTTATTGAAAAATTCTTTTTATCTTCTATAAATCCTACTAGTTCGTCATCTGTACTAACAGGTCCTACTCCTGCAGGCGTACCTGTAAAGATAACATCTCCTATCTTTAAAGTAAAATATTTTGAAACATATTCGATCAGCTCATCAATTTTCCAAAGCATCAGTTCTGTACTACCTTGTTGTACTGGGACACCATTTTTTTCTAACCTAAAATTGATTGCATTTATATTTTCAAATCCTTCTTTTGAAACCCATTTACCTATCACTGCTGCTCCATCAAAGGATTTTGCTTTCTCCCACGGTAATCCCTTTTCCTTTAATTTTTTTTGTAAATCTCTCGCGGTAAAATCAATACCTAAACCAATTTGATCATAATATTTATGCGCAAATTTACGATCAATGTATTTTCCTAATTTATTGATTTTTACTAAAATTTCTACTTCATAATGCACATCACTAGAAAAATCTGGTATAAAAAAAGGTTGCTTTTTAAGAAGAATCGAGGTATCTGGTTTTAAAAAAACAACTGGATTCTCTGGTTTTTCATTTTCTAATTCAGCAATATGATCTGTGTAATTACGACCTATACATATAATTTTCATAACAACAGTAGATTAAATTTATGCGTTAAGACTATTATTTAACTTACGTAATCTAATGGCAGTAAGCACTTTTTTAGTATACAAAGGAAAATCTGCATTTTGGATCCACCCAAAATAACCAGGTTCATCTTCCATTACTTGCTCTACCAATTTACCTTTGTGTTTTCCAAATGAAAAAACTTCTTTACCATCCTTATTAAATGCAATAAACCCAGCAAAATCAGCAAATTGATTGCGCGCACTAAAGTCAGCTAAAAAATTCATGTCATTTTCTAATTCGGGATAGCGGTCTAATTGAGCTTTTAAAACCTCATAGGTAGCAAGTGTATCTACCTCTGCTGAATGCGCGTTTTCTAACTCACCATCACAATAAAATTTGTAAGCAGCTGCTAGGGTTCTTTTTTCCATTTTATGAAAAATAGTCTGCACATCTACTGCAACCGTATTTTTCATATCAAAATCCAATTCTACTCGTAATAGTTCTTCTGCTAACAATGGAATATCAAAACGATTAGAATTAAAGCCAGCCAAATCGCATCCTTTTATCATGTCATTAATTAGGTTCGCTAATTGTTTAAAGGTAGGTTCATTAGCTACCTTAGCATCATCAATCCCATGAACCGCTGTAGTCTCTGGTGGAATTGGCATCTCTGGGTTAACCAGCCAAGTTTTACTTTCTTTATTTCCGTTAGGAAAAATCTTAAGAATAGAAATTTCAACAATACGATCTTTAGAAATATTAATACCAGTTGTTTCAAGATCGAAAAAACAAATAGGACGTTTTAGTTTAAGCTCCATACATACATTGTGTGTTCCAAATATACTAGGTATTCATAATAAACTGAAATGATATTGCAATTTAACACCTTTTAAATCAAGAAATAATTTTAACAAACACATTATCAGCAAACTTTTTGGTTACTGTTTCTTCGGTTTCATTAAAACGAATACATATTGACTTATCAAAATCCCGAATTTCTAGTATTTCTATAGTACTACTTAGTGCTAATCCGATTTGAGAAACATATTTTAAGAAAGAGACCGAGGCATCATTTACCGCAGCAAGTTTGCATACATCACCTTGTTTTAAAGAAGATAAGGTGACCTTTGGTAATATTTTATAACTTCCATCTGCATCTGGTATCATTTCACCATGCGGGTCAACTTTAGGATACTCCATGTAACGATCTAATTCGTCAATTAATTTACGTGATTTTATATGCTCCAACTGTTCTGCAACCTCATGAACCTCATCCCAACTAAAATTGAGATAATTGTATAAAAACGTTTCCCAAAGGCGATGTTTTCGAATTAACCTTACTGCGATTTCTGTGCCTTGAGGAGTCAAATCTAATTTACCGTAGCGCTCACTTACAATATAATCTTTGGACTTTAACTTTTTGACCATGTTATTAGTCGAAGCAGGAGAAACATTCAAGTACTCTGCCAATTGATTATTTCCTATCTTACTTTCACTCCCCTCTGTAAGTAGCTGAAATAAAGCTTTTAGGTAATCCTCTTCACTTTTTGTTAAATTAATCATATTTAATTTGTTAGTTGAGACTAACTTTTTTAGTTTAGCACCGATTATAAACAAAAATAATAAACCTAATGCAATTTAAAAGAATACTTGCCATATCTATATGCTTAACTACATTTTATTGTTCTATATATGCACAGGAAACTGAACCGATAGAAAATCTGATTACAGATCGCCCCGATCAAACAGAATCGGCTGTTACTGTTCCCAAAAATCATGTACAAATAGAAACGGGTGCCGCATATCAAGATTACGGCAACGATACCTTTAGAGAGCAATCATTTACCTATAACACTACTCTTCTACGCTATGGTATCTTAAATACTATGGAACTTCGCCTAGGATGGAGCTTTACCGAGATTGAAACAGAAATTAACCAAACAAAAACAGCAAATGTTTTAAGTGGATTTTCACCATTATCTATAGGTGCAAAAATTGAGATTTCAGAAGAAAGCACATGGAAACCTAAAATAGCACTATTAACAAATCTTTACTTACCTTTTTCTGCATCTACCGATTACAAACCAGAAACCACTGGCGTGGATTTATTTATGCTTTTTGCGCATACTCTTAACGAATCTTCAAATTTATCGTACAATCTAGGTGCTTCATGGGGTAATGATTCTCCAGAAGCAATCTATAAATATACTCTCTCTTATGGACATAGCCTCACTGACGCTATTGGCTTTTATGCCGAAGTATACGGCCAACTGCCAGAAAAAAATAAAGCCTCTCATTTTTGGGATGCTGGATTCACTTACCTGATCACCTCAACCATACAACTAGACGCTACGGTGGGAACATCTTTTACAAAAGGGCAAAATCTTTTGTTGAGTGGTGGTATTAGTATACGTCTTCCCAACTAATCAAAATTTCATAAATTTTAGATACGATGAAACTACATACTTTATTCTTAGTGGTATCACTAACAATACTAAACTCTTGCAAAAAGAAACCTAATACCTCAGATGGTAAATTACAAGTAGTTACGACTACCTCTATGATTACCGATTTGGTTACACAAATTGGTGGTGATGCTATCCAAGTACAAGGAATTATGGGATCGGGTGTGGATCCACATTTATACAAAGCTAGCGAAGGTGATGTCTCAAAATTAGTCGAGGCCGATGTGATTTTCTACAATGGGTTGCACCTTGAGGGAAAATTAGTCGAAGTCTTTGAAAAAATGGAGCGACGCAATAATAAAACTATCGCAGTTGGAGAAGCTCTAGATAAAAAAGAACTTATCGGATCAGAATATTTCGCTTCTAACTATGACCCTCATATTTGGTTCAGTGTTCAAAACTGGATAAAAGCAGCAGGTTTTGTTACCAAAAAATTGAAAGTTTTAGATCCTAAAAACGAAACAGTTTTTGAAACTAATTCAAAGATATACCTATCTAAATTGCAAGCTCTTGAAAAACATATACTAACCAAAATTACAACCTTACCCGTAGAACAACGGATACTGGTTACTGCACATGATGCGTTTAGTTACTTTGGAAAAGCGTATGAATTTGAAGTTGTAGGTTTACAAGGATTATCTACAGCAACTGAAGCGGGTGTACAAGATGTGCAAAATATTGCCCAATTTATAATTAACAAAAAAGTAAAAGCTATTTTTGTAGAAAGCTCGGTACCCAAAAGAACTATTGAAGCCCTACAAGCAGCAGTTCGTTCCAAAGGTAGCGAAGTTAACATTGGAGGCACTCTTTTTTCGGATGCTTTGGGTACTCCCGACACAGATGAAGGAACTTATATAGGTATGTTTAAATATAATATAAACACAATAATAGAAGCTTTGCAATGAAAGAAACTAAAATTGCTGTCAAAATAGATGATCTCACAGTTGCATACAACTATAAACCAGTACTCTGGGATATAGATTTAGCTATCCCAGAAGGTGTTTTGATGGCCATTGTTGGACCCAATGGTGCTGGTAAATCTACATTGATAAAAGCTGTTCTTGATATTCTAAAACCTATTGCAGGAAGTGTCAAAATTTATGGTAAACCCTATAAAAAACAACGTTCACTTGTTGCCTACGTTCCACAAAAAGGAAGTGTTGATTGGGATTTCCCTACTACTGCATTAGATGTAGTCACCATGGGTACCTATGGTAGTTTAGGTTGGATTAAACGCCCAGGATTGAAAGAAAAAAAAGCCGCATTAGAGGCGCTAGAAAAAGTAGGGATGCTGGGTTTTCAAACTCGCCAAATTAGTCAATTATCAGGGGGGCAACAACAGCGAATATTCTTAGCAAGAGCTTTGGTTCAAAACGCATCTATTTATTTTATGGATGAACCTTTTCAAGGTGTAGACGCTACTACAGAAAAAGCAATTATCAATATTCTTAAAGAATTAAGAAAAGCTGGTAAAACAGTTGTTGTAGTGCATCACGATTTACAAACTGTTCCAGAGTATTTTGATTGGGTTACTTTTTTGAATGTAAAAAAAATAGCGACTGGCCCTGTTAAAGATATTTTTAATGACAACAATTTGACTAAAACTTATGGAATAAATTATAAAGTAAGTATTCAACAATAAGCAGTCTTATGAATATACAAGAATATTTAGAGCTTGTTTTTACCGACTATACCTTGCGCACGATTACCTTGGGTACTGCGATTCTAGGAGCCATATGTGGGATGTTGGGAAGCTTTGCCGTATTACGTAAACAAAGTTTGCTGGGAGATGCAATCTCACATGCAGCTTTACCAGGTATTGCTATCGCTTTTTTAATTATTGAAACCAAGAGCAATACTATTTTTTTAGTAGGCGCTTTAATAAGTGGATTAGTTGGTACTTTTTGGATTCGAGGCATTACACGTAAAACCCATTTAAAAGCTGATACTGCACTGGGTTTAATACTATCTTTATTTTTTGGTTTTGGCATGTTATTACTCACATACATTCAAAAAATGCCGAATGCAAATCAAGCTGGATTAGCTAACTATCTTTTTGGTCAAGCAGCGACTTTAATGGAGAGCGATGTATGGTTAATGAGTATTGTAACTGGAGTAAGCTTAGTAGTGGTTCTATTATTTTGGAAAGAACTAAAACTTCTACTATTTGATAGTGATTACACCAAAACTCTAGGTTTCAATATTAAATTTTTGGATATTTTAATCACTTCATTCATTGTTATAGCCATTGTTCTAGGCCTACAAACTGTAGGCGTAGTATTAATGAGCGCGATGCTATTGGCTCCTGCGGCGGCTGCAAGACAATGGACCAATAGTCTTGGCGTTATGGTTGTTCTAGCCGCAATTATCGGTGCTTTTTCTGGAATATTAGGAACCGCAATAAGTGCTAGTCAAAACAATTTATCGACTGGACCAGTCATTGTTTTGGTTGCTGCGACCTTTGTTCTGTTTTCTTTTATATTTTCACCTAAACGTGGTTTATTATTTCGTGAAATTCGTTTCAGAAAGAATAGAAATGATCTAGAGTTACATAAAACGCTTTCCTTTATGTATCATATTGCAAAAACACATACAAATATTTCGCATCCACATGCAATTAAAATTTTAAATAATTTTCAAGGATTTTCAAAGCGTTCGCTAAAAGAACTTGCCGATAAGGATTACATACGCTTAGAGCGTAATACTTGGTCAATGACAGAAATTGGCTTTGAAACTGCTGCAAATCTGTACAATCAACTAACAAATCAAAATCGATGAGCAATGCACAAATAGAAATTCAACTGATTGCCTGCTTGGTTGCTATTGCTTGTGCCTTACCCGGCACCTTTCTAGTACTACGTAAGATGGCATTGATCACCGATGCTATAAGCCATTCGATATTACCTGGTATAGTGATTGGTTTTCTTATAACACAGGATCTCTCCTCTCCTTTACTTATATTTTTGGCGACATTGACAGGTGTCTTAACCGTAGTTTTGGTCGAGTTTATACAGAAAACAGGGTTGGTAAAAGAAGATACTGCTATAGGCTTAGTCTTCCCTGCACTATTTAGCATCGGTGTTATTATGATAGCCAAAAATGCAAATGATGTTCACCTTGATATCGATGCAGTACTTTTAGGGGAATTAGCTTTTGCACCTTTTGATCGTGTGATGTATTATCAGTATGATTTAGGACCAAAATCACTATGGGTTATCGGTACCATTGTAGTAGTAACCCTTGGTCTACTAATTACGTTTTTTAAAGAATTAAAGTTAAGTACGTTTGATGCTGGTCTAGCTTCAGCTTTAGGATTATCTCCAGTAGTTTTACACTACGGCCTTATGACAGTCTCCTCGATTACCACGGTAGGTGCATTTGATGCAGTGGGCGCCATTTTGGTTATAGCTCTAATGATTGCTCCAGCGGCAACTGCATACCTGCTAACTAATGATTTAAAGAGAATGTTAGTTTTGGCTACTTTTTTTGGGGTATTGTGTGCACTTTCTGGATATTGGGTAGCACATTGGTTAGACATTTCTATCGCGGGGTCCATGACTACTACTCTAGGAATTCTATTTTTATTTGTTTATTTATTTGCAAAGGATAAAGGACTATTCTCTGTATTATATCGTCAAAAACGTCAACGTTTAGAAGTATCACTTTTGACATTCTTATTACATCTCAAAAATCATAGGGATGATGTGTCTGAAAGACATGTTAAACATCTTAATGAACATATCAACTGGCAAAAAGTGCAATCAAAATCTGTTCTTAAGCTTGCCTTGCAAAACAACATGATTGAGCTGGATAACGAAATTATATCACTCACAGAGAAAGGAGAACATTTCACTACAGAGGCGATCGATTACATAATGACAAATAAAAACGCTGAAATAGAAAAAATGAAAGATCGTTTTTTTCTGTTTAGAGGCTAAACACTGTATGACTTTTTCGAATATAAGAAAGCCACAGAACATTCGTTTTGTGGCTTTCTTGGTTTTAGTTATACTTTATAAATTTCTTAAAACTCTCTATTTGCATCAAACGCTTCTAGATACTCTTTCACACGAAGCACAAACTGACCTCCAAGTGCACCGTTAACAACACGATGATCATAAGAGTGCGACAAAAACATTCTATATCTTATACCAATAAAATCACCATCGGGAGTCTCAATTACAGCGGGCACCTTACGTATAGCACCCAATGCTAAGATTCCAACTTGCGGTTGGTTTATGATTGGTGTACCCATAACACTCCCAAAGGTACCTACATTAGTTACAGTATATGTTCCTCCTTGAATATCGTCTGGCTTCAGATTATTTGTGCGGGCACGATTAGCCAAATCGTTTACAGCTTTGGTCATACCAACAAGATTAAGTTGGTCTGCATTTTTTATTACAGGTACAATTAAGTTTCCATCTGGTAAAGCTGCTGCCATACCCAAATTGATATTTTTCTTTTTGATGATTGTATCTCCAGACATCGAAATATTCATCATTGGGAAATCTTTAAGTGCCTTTGCTATTGCTTCCATAAAAATCGGAGTAAAAGTAATATTCTCTCCTTCTCGTTTCTGGAATTCATTTTTAACCTTCTTCCTCCAGTTCCAAATATTAGTTACATCTGCTTCTATAAAAGATTGTACATGCGCAGATGTTTGTACAGAATCTACCATATGATGCGCGATGAGTTTCCCCATACGTGACATCTCGATAATCTCATCTTCTCCAGAGGCTACCGGTGTAACTTTTTCTGGGCTTGGTTTTGTAGTTTTTGGTTTTTCAACACGAGTCGTAGTTTCTCCAACTGGTTTTTGAGAAGATGTTTCAGGGGTCTTTTCCTTTCTACTATCCAAAAATTCAAGAACGTCATGTTTGGTAACACGACCATCTTTACCTGTACCATTAATACTCTCCAGTTCTTCTATCGAAATATTTTCGGTTGCAGCTATATTTTTTACTAAAGGTGAATAAAACTGCTCACTATCTGTGTAATCATTTGTCTGCTCACCATGTATTGCAGCTGTAGTTTCTTCAACTTGAGACGCTATCTCTTTGGCAGTCTCAGGTGTTGACTTTTCTTTTTCGTTGGTTGTATTGTCTTCAACACTACCTTCTCCATCAATTTCAATTATGGCTACTGTTTGACCAACCTTAACAACATCATCAACATCAAACAATTTTTCTAACAATACGCCTTCAACCTCACTTGGTACTTCGCTATCAACTTTATCTGTAGCTATTTCTAAAACTGCATCATCCATCTCGATAGTATCTCCTACTTCTTTTAACCAAGTCGTAATCGTTGCCTCTGCAACACTTTCACCCATTTTAGGTAATTTCAGCTCAAATTTTGCCATATTCTTAATCGAAAGTATTTATAGGTTATATTTTTTGCGAATTTAGTTAAAAAATAGCTTAAAAATTATTTTTTCTATATTAAAGTTTCTATAAAATACGATTTTCACACATTTCAAAAGATGCGTAAGTACGATTAAATTAAGTTACCTAATAGTCACCAAAATAACTTTAAATCTATTTAACTACTGCAAATATACTAATCCTGAAGCATTTTAATCTTAAGAACTTTTTAAAGCTTGCTCTAACGGTATTCTATTTAATATACTTCTACCCAAAGTAACTTCATCTGCGTATTCAAGTTCATCATTAACTCCAATTCCGCGCGCAATAGTAGATGTTTGTATCGCTACATCTTTTAAAAGTTTATATATGTAGAAATTAGTCGTATCACCCTCCATTGTAGCACTAAGTGCAAAAATTAATTCTGTAATATCTCCGGATTTTGCTCTTTCAATTAAAGACGCTATCGCTAAATCGTGGGGCCCGATACCATCAAGTGGACTTATTTTGCCGCCTAAAACGTGATATAGCCCTCTATATTGACTAGTACTCTCTATGGCCATTACATCTCGTATGTCTTCTACCACACAAATAATACCTTGTATCCTATTTGGATTTGAACAGATATGGCAAATTTCGACATCACTAATACTATGGCATTTTTTACAGAATTTAATATCCTTGCGCAAAGTAGTAATCGCATTAGCTAAATTGAGCGTTTGGGATTCTGGTTGTTTTAATAAATGTAATACCAATCGAAGTGCAGTTCGTTTACCAATGCCTGGTAATTGAGACATTTCATAGACCGCATTCTCTAATAATTTTGAAGAAAATTCCATAGCGACGCAAATTTAATATTTTAAATCTAAGTCTACACGTATTTATTAAATGATATCAGTGTAAAATCCTATTGAAAAAGTTTGTTTTTAGTATTTTTACAGCTTAAACTATAATTCATGTTCTCATCCCTTTCAGAAGAAACTCAGCTTGTAATAGCGATAGTAGCTATTGCATTATTATTTGGTTTGGTCATCTGGAATTCTAAAAAAAATAAAAGCAAATTGTATCACAGAGACCAAAGAAATTTCAGAAGAAACTATTATAAAAAAAAGCAACGTGATCAACATAATTAAAACAGATGCTACCCATAAGGATTTTAGGTTATTAGTTACTGCTTTAGACAAGGAATTAGCTGTACGCGATGGAGACGACCATGATTTCTACAATCAATTTAATGGATTAGAAAATATTCATCATTGTTTAATCGCTTACGATTTAAGTAACGAACCCTTAGGATGTGGTGCTTTCAAAAAATACAGCGATAGCACGGTTGAGATTAAACGAATGTTTGTTACCCCAGCAGCTAGAGGAAAAGGTGTTGCTTTTAAAATTTTAAAAACACTAGAAAATTGGTCTCAATCATTGGGGTATGAACATTGCATTTTGGAGACTGGAATTCAACAACCAGAAGCGATTGCTTTATATAAAAAAGCAGGCTATCAAATCACCGACAATTACGGTCAATATAAAGGGATCACTAACAGCATATGCTTCTCAAAAATAATAAATTAGTATTTATATTACAGCAAAGTATGATAAATACTATAAATTGATACTATGAAAATTTACACTAAAACTGGCGACAAAGGTACTACTGCATTATTTGGCGGAACTCGAGTGCCAAAACATCATATTCGCATCGACAGTTACGGCACGGTAGACGAGCTTAATTCTTATATTGGTCTCATTCGGGATCAAGAAATTAATGCTTCATACCAAGCAGATCTCATTACAATACAAGATCGCTTATTTACTATTGGTGCTATAATGGCTACAGATCCTGAGAAAGCTGTCTTAAAAAACGGAAAAAAACGTTTAGCTATTCCGACAATCACTAGTGAAGACATAGCCTTTTTAGAAGATAAAATAGATGAAATGAATGATGCATTGCCCCCAATGACTCATTTTGTATTACCTGGAGGTCATACCACTGTGTCATTTTGTCACATAGCGCGTTGTGTTTGTAGGCGTGCAGAGCGATTGGGCACTGCGTTATTTGAATTAGAACCATTTGAAGCAAATGCATTATCGTATCTCAACAGACTATCTGACTACCTTTTTGTGCTGGCACGAAAATTGTCATCTGATTTGCATGCTGATGAAATAAAATGGATCCCTAGCAAGGATCAATAGAAATCGGTGCTATAGATATATGAGAAGCACCCTAAAATTCACGTTCTTAAAATTATTGTGTAAATAATTGATTTTTTACTTGACTTTTTAAACTAAAAAATTATTTTTGCAAAAATTAAAACCAGTAAAACTATGTATTGGACATTAGAATTAGCATCGTATTTAAGTGATGCTCCCTGGCCGGCTACAAAAGATGAATTGATTGATTATGCAATTCGAACTGGAGCACCGTTAGAGGTTGTTGAAAATTTACAATCAATTGAAGATGAAGGAGACTCCTACGATTCGATAGAAGAAATATGGCCAGATTATCCAACAGATGAAGATTATCTTTGGAACGAAGATGAATATTGAAAAACTTTGAAATAGTGCTAAAAGTCTCGCAAGAGGCTTTTTTTTTGCGTAAATTACGCCAAATAAAACCTGACCTTTTTAGATAAGCACGTGCAATTGTGCTATCTAATTAAATAACTGATTGCTATCTCACAGATAGCTAAATACAAATCCAGTAGAACTTTTAGTCTTACTGTGATATACTTAAACATATAACCATAATTATGGGAATTTTAGATTCTGTACTTAAAGTATTTGTTGGAGATAAATCCAAAAAAGACATAAAAGAAATTCAGCCACAGGTTGAATTAATTAAAAAAGCCGAAAAAGAAATTGAAGGGCTTACCAATGATGAATTAAGAGCAAGAACTCAAGCTTTTAAAGTTCAAATAAACGACGCACGATCCGAGGTTAATCTCAAAATTGACAATCTAATCAATGAGGCTAATGGAACCGAAGATATTGATCGAAAAGAAGATATTTATAATGAAATTGATACGCTCAAAGATGAAGCTTATCAAATCACAGAAAAAACATTAAGTGATATTTTGCCTCAAGCATTTGCTGTAGTAAAAGAAACAGCAAAACGTTTTACCAAAAACGATACAATCACAGTTACGGCATCTGCATATGATCGAGAACTTTCTGGTCAAAAAACATATGTGAATCTTGACGGTGATCATGCAATATGGGAAACCAGTTGGGATGCTGCTGGTAAAGAGGTAAAATGGGACATGATACATTATGATGTCCAACTGATTGGAGGAATCGCAATGCACCGTGGTAATGTAGCAGAGATGCAAACGGGTGAAGGAAAAACGTTGGTAGCAACGCTCCCTGTATACCTTAACGCATTAACAGGTAACGGAGTGCATCTAGTTACGGTAAACGATTACCTTGCACGTCGTGATAGTGAGTGGATGGCTCCTATTTTTCAATTTCACGGTCTTACTATTGATTGTATAGATAATCATCGTCCCAACTCGGCAGAACGACGAGCGGCCTATAATGCTGATATAACATACGGAACAAATAACGAATTTGGCTTTGATTACTTGCGTGATAATATGTCACATTCTCCAGATGATCTGGTACAACGCCCTCACAATTATGCGATCATAGATGAAGTAGATTCGGTTTTAATAGATGATGCAAGAACTCCATTAATTATCTCTGGCCCTATACCTAAAGGTGATGTGCATGAATTTGATGCTTTGAAACCAAAAATTGCAGATGTTGTTGCTGTACAACAAAAACTATTAACTACCGTATTAGCAGAGGCTAAGAAGCTTATTAAAGAAGGTAACACCAAGGATGGTGGATTTAAATTGCTTCAGGTATATCGCGGAATTCCTAAAAACAAAGCACTTATTAAGTTTTTGAGTGAAGAAGGTGTCAAACTACTTCTTCAAAAAACCGAAAACTTTTATATGCAGGATAACAATAGAGAAATGCATAAAATTGATGCAGACCTCTATTACGTAATCGAAGAAAAAAACAATCAAATAGATCTTACAGATAAAGGTGTTGATTATTTGTCGGGAGCAGATGATCCTGACTTTTTTGTCCTTCCGCAAATCGGAATGGAAATTGCCAAAATTGAAAATCAAAACTTATCCAAAGAAGAAGAAGCAGAGCAAAAAGAAGAACTGTTTAGAGATTACAGTATTAAAAGTGAACGAATTCACACCCTTCGTCAATTATTAAAGGCGTATTCGCTTTTTGAGAAAGATGTAGAATATGTCGTGATGGACAATAAGGTTAAAATCGTTGATGAGCAAACAGGACGTATTATGGATGGTCGTCGTTACAGTGATGGACTACACCAAGCGATCGAAGCTAAGGAAAATGTAAAGATTGAAGATGCTACGCAAACCTTTGCAACCGTGACACTTCAGAACTATTTTAGAATGTACCGTAAATTATCCGGTATGACAGGTACAGCAGTTACCGAAGCTGGAGAATTGTGGGAAATTTATAAATTGGATGTAGTTGAGATCCCAACTAATCGTCCTATTGCTAGAAAAGACAAGGAAGATTTAGTTTATAAAACCAAACGAGAAAAATATAATGCGGTAATCGAAGAAGTAACCGAACTTTCACGTGCTGGTCGCCCCGTATTGATCGGTACTACATCGGTCGAAATTTCTGAGTTGTTGGGTCGTATGCTTACAATTCGTAAAGTACCTCATAATGTATTGAATGCCAAACTTCATAAAAAAGAGGCTGATATTGTTGCCGAGGCCGGAAATCCAGGAGTGGTTACAATTGCAACCAACATGGCAGGTCGTGGTACAGATATCAAACTAACAGACGAGGTAAAAAAAGCAGGAGGTTTAGCCATTATTGGTACCGAACGTCACGATTCGCGTCGTGTTGATAGACAATTACGTGGTCGTGCTGGTCGACAAGGTGATCCTGGTAGTTCTCAATTTTATGTATCGTTAGAGGATAACTTAATGCGATTGTTTGGATCTGAGCGAATTGCAAAAATGATGGATCGAATGGGTCTTAAAGAAGGTGAAGTAATTCAACATTCGATGATCTCAAAATCTATTGAGCGTGCCCAGAAAAAAGTAGAAGAAAATAACTTTGGAGTTCGTAAACGTTTATTAGAGTATGATGACGTGATGAATGCGCAACGTGAGGTAGTTTATAAAAGACGTTACCATGCGTTATATGGCGAACGCCTTAAACTGGATATCGCAAATATGATTTATGATACCGCCGAGGTAATTACCGAAGGTAATAAAGTAGCTCAAGACTTTAAAAATTTCGAATTTGAATTGATTCGATATTTCTCTATGAGTAGCCCTGTAACCGAAGCTGAATTTGAAAAGAAAGATGCTCAGAAAATAGCTGGTGAAGTTTATAAAGCTGCCTACGCACACTATCAAGATAAAATGATGCGCAATGCAGAGTCTGCATTTCCTGTAATTAAACAGGTATATGAAGATCAATCTAATAATTACGAGCGTATCTTGGTTCCTTTTACCGACGGTGTAAAAAGTCTCAATGTCGCTACAAATCTTCAAAAAGCTTATGAAAGTGAAGGGAAACAATTAATTACTGATTTTGAGAAAAATATTACTCTAGCAATTATCGATGATGCGTGGAAAACACATTTACGCAAAATGGATGAACTTAAACAAAGTGTACAGTTAGCAGTTCACGAACAAAAAGATCCTTTACTAATTTATAAATTTGAAGCTTTTGAATTATTTAAGAGCATGATTGAAGAAGTAAATAAGGATGTTATTTCCTTTTTATTCAAAGGAGAATTACCTACTGGTAACACTCAAGACATCTCTGAAGCTAAACAAGTACGCCGAAAAGAAAAACTAGAAACTTCTAAAGAAGAAATTCCTAACTTGGATGAGCGTGCTTCACAAGGACGATCTGCTGGACAAACACAACAGCAACACGTAACCGAAACAATCGTAAGAGAGCAACCTAAAATTGGACGTAATGATAAGGTTACAATCAAACACGTTATGAGTGGAGAGAACAAGTCTATGAAATTTAAACAAGCGATCCCGCTTATCCAGAAAGGTGAATGGGTTATTGTTGAAGAGTAAAAAACATTACAATCATAAAAAAGTCGGGTAGCACATTCAGTACTACCCGACTTTTTTATAAATTATTTTTATGCGATCTTTAATAGAAGGTTTGGATCTGGACAGTTTTTTTTAAACTTATCCACTTCAAGTTGATTCGATACACCGGGATAGTCACCAATATTACCATCCAGTTCCTTAATTATCTGAAAGTGAAGATGTGGTGCATAGGTTCCGTTTACTGTCGCATCTCCTAATGCTGCAAAAACATCACCTTTGTTAATTGATTGACCTACACTGATTCCTTGCAGAGACGCCAAACTAAGATGCCCATATAGCGTAAAAAAAGTTACACCATCCTCTTGATGTTCCAAAATAATTGTCGGGCCGTAATCTCCAAAATTAGTATTATTCTTAAAACTATGAATTCTACCTTTAATTGGTGCTACAACACGAGCTCCAGCAGCACACCATATATCTAATCCTAAATGTATATTTCGTTCTAATTGAGGATCTTTTTGGTTAAAATATGTGCTGCGCTTATATAAGTCTCTTTGCTCAAGATATCCTCCATATGCCATTGTACCTTGATTGGCAGTCAAAAAGGTGTTTACATAATCCTCAAAATCATCTGGGGATGTGAGATCTATAGTCCTTAACTCTTTATTTGATGAAGATAAATCAATACGTATATATTGCTCCTTTTGTTGTGGATCAATTATGACGGGTGTAAACGAGTTAGTCAAATTCTCTATATACTTTTTGAAAAAGTTACTATTCATAGTACTTACTATTTATTTTATATGCTCAAAGATTATTATTATAAATACAGCATAGGAATCGATATGCTCAAAAAAAAAGATAAAGCTAAGAAACAAATACTATAATTCACTTCTATATAAAAACAAAGTTCTGTGATGAGCGTGTAACTATTAGTTTTTAGGATTATAAAAGTTAATAGTTACAAATGGCTATTAAAGATAAATTGTTAAAAACAATAAGCAAACATATACTCACGAACCCTCTACATATAGTATCTTATTAAAACAACCAGAAATTTATAAGACTAGCTCGAACAATCAGAGCGATCTCTATACCAATAATAATCAGACTGGTTTTGTCAATACAATATTCATACTGGCTCTTACCGACCACAAGAATGCTTAGCGATTAGGCCTTGTTTTGTATTCATTTATTATTTCATCGTCCCATACTTGGACTTCGATATATTTTTCATATTTAAATCTTTCTTCTGCATTACATTTTTCATTTGAAGGGACTCCATAATTTTTAATAAGATCATTCATTTCGTCCAACAAGAAAACATGCCCGTTACAATCTTTTCTATAAGTTGCGAGTTTTGGTTCATCGTACAACTGAAATGAGACCATGCTATCTGGATAAGTAAAACTGATATGCTCATGTTTAAAGTCAGCTAAAGGTATTTTTATAACACCGGGGTTTGCATACCAAGATTTTACCCATTTACATTCTCCCAATGTAAAATAGAAAGGATCATTTCTGTTAGGTTTTCCTCCTTTTGAGATTACTTGTTCTTTAATCCTCCTTTCTAGCGCTAATCTTAATTCAATATAATTTTCAGGTCTTTTGCTATTCCATCCTTTGGAGATTTGATTTTGAATTTTTTCAGCTTTTTCATAACCATATTCAGTAATATTGCGGAATGGTCCATTGTCTAGTTCATAATAATGGAACAAAAATTTCGGTATAATCATATTTTATTTTTCAATTGTACCACACTATATTAGTTAGGCATAGAACGGAGGCCTAGAAACTGTTTCAATTAACCCACGAAGCTGAAGCTCTTATCTATTTTAGGTTGCCTTATAGTATGTGTTTTTTAATTTTGATTAACTTCAAACTAATGATCTTCTGAATCATTAAATTGCCATAATACGTTCACAAGTTGCCATTTTCCATTGAGTTTTACAATGTGCATATAATCAATCCAATTATCCGCTATTAGTTTTACCGAAGCTACCTTTTTAAAGATATCAAGAATAACTATCTCTTTTTTCGGGTTTTCAGGAAATTTGTCCTTGTCTTGATTATACGTTTCTGCAAGTAAAATCATTGCATCGGTAAAAGTTTCCCTTAAATATTCCTTTCCTGTTTTTTTATTCCTCCAAAATGTCCTTTTGACCATTCTAGGATGCGCTGCACGTTCAAACTGTTCAGGCTTTACATTGTGTTGAGATTCGATATAATCCAATGCAACTTGTTTAATATCCAAAGAGTCCTGTTGAGTTTGACCCTGTACATAAAAGATCATAACAAAAAACAGGAATATTGTAAGAATTATTGATTGCTTCATACTTAGTTTTTAGTTTTATTTTTTATACAAGAATGCCAACAATATTATATAATTACCAAAGGCAATTATATCTATTGTGTACCAATCGTTACTTTAAAGGGACTCGATAAAGCAGAGGGTTGATTTTAATAGTACTAAACTACATATTTTATTATAACAACGCTACTCAACTACAAAAACAGATTTTAAAAACCTATCCAACTTGGGGGGAATCAAACCATCGAATCTACGTGCGTAGCACTATAACGTTCAAAATTATTGGAAGAAAAGAGTTGTTTTTCAACTCAGTTCTGTGCTAAGCGTATTACAAACCTCTCGAATTTCCCTTATCTATAAATCTTGGATTATACAACACATCTTATGGTCTTAGTTATCGGCAAGCCGTATGCCTAGTTATTGGCAAACATTTTTTAATTTTTATACCGTAATTAATTACTACTTTACTGCGGTAGCTTCTAACTCTATTTTCAATGTTTCAAAAAGACTTTTTACTTCCAATACAGTACTTGCCTGTTGTATATTATGTCCAGTTATCCAATCTTGGAAAACATCAAAACAAGTAAATAACTCTTCGAGTGAAGTTGTATAAAAGTTTAATCTCACAATATTTTCACATTTATATCCAGCTTCCTTTATAACTCTTTCCAAATTTTCTATAGCTTGTATTAATTGAGTTTTCATATCGGAATTGCTTGATTTTCCATAATCATCTATTGCCGTTTGCCCAGAAATATAGAGTGTACCTTCTGGCTTTGTAACTTCAACTGCTTGTACATAACTTCTTTCATTTTGCCATTTCCACGGATTGATTACTCTTTTTTTCATTTTTTTATCTTTTTTTTGTTCTAATATTGATACAGTAATTGATAATATTTTATTTCTACTAATTGAATTTTTATTTTCACACTACAAATGTTTAAATAATAGTATCAATCGAGCGTGACATACATCACAATTATAAAAAAGTTCGAATATTAGGAAGAAAGTCGACTAAGTGTCTCACGCGAAACCCCTAAATAAGAAGCTAAAAGAGTTTTAGGAACTCGTTGAAATAGTAAAGGATGTTGGTAAAGAAGTTGTTCATACCTTTCTTTAGCATTTGATGTTAAAAAGGATAAAATTCTATTTTGTGAAGCAATAAATCCAGAGTTAGATTTTTCAAGAAAAAATTGTTTCATTTTGGGTAATTCAGTCGATAATTTTTGATAATTTTTAAAACTCAAAGAAAATACCTTAGTGTTTTCAATACACTGTAGAGACATTTTAGACTTAGTTTGTGAGAAGTAAGCTAAAAAATCACTTTCCCACCAGTCTTCCATTGCAAAGGACACAATATGTTGTTTTCCATTTTTGTCATCGTAAACTAATTTTAGAAGCCCACTAACAACTAAATAACAATTCTTTACATTTTCTCCTTCTTGAATGATAAAATCACTTTTTTTATATGTTTCGAATGAGAAATGTGATAGAATTAGTGAGAACTCATCATCTGCAAGGGATATTAAATTTTCCAAATGTTTTTTTAATTTTTCTTTCATCAAACAAGAATTCTAATTACACTTCTAAAAGCTACTACGGGTTCATATTTACGTATTACGGCTTGGTTATTTAAAAATACATAGCTTCAGCAAATCCATACATGAACAACTGTATACTTTTCTTTAGCGTGAACAGCCAATTACTCTGATGGAATTCTCACCACTGGACAAACATAGCTTCGTGGCAAACTACGGTTTGTGTATGAAACGTAGCGTATAAAAAGACACTAACTTTTCGGATTAACACAGAGCCGAATTTTTATATTTTATTTTTAATTTTTCTCTTTTTAAAAGCCAAATTAAAAATTTGGCGGTCTTCATAAAATACATAAACCTTTTAGTTAAGCACTTATTAGCTATATTTTATACACCTTGTTGTGCGTTCGGCTTTTTATTTTAGTGGTTTCCATTTTCCCTTTATGAAAAACATATTGTTAAATTTTGGAGAATTAAATACTAAATAAAAACTCCAAGCACTTCTGAAAGTCGTTGGATTACTTGTCAAAATATGAGTTGTCGGTTTTTCCATATCAATAATAAGTCTCACAGATTTATAGATATTTGGATCAGTCGTATTTATTTTCCCTTTATATGTTTTTACAATATTATCGTTTTCTGTTTCGTAGAAGTATATAGAATCATTTTTCTTAATTTCAAATCTAAAATGATTGTATTGCCAATCAGTTTGTTGTCCTTTAAAATATTCACGGTTAATTACATATTCTCCGTGATAATCCTTTTTAACTAATTCAGTTTTTGCCGTCAACCATCTAAGAGAAGTTAAGAATAATACTAAACTAAAAATAGCAAACCAAATAAAACCTACTAGTTTACCTATCGATTTCTTTTGAAATAAAAGCCAAGCAATTAGTAATATTCCTGTTAGAGGTAAGAGAATGAAAACGAAGAATAGGTTAAATCCAAATCCCATATTTCTTTTTATATTTTATAGCTGACGCACAACAATGTTACAAAATCACCTATGGTAACTATATTTCTCATTTACAAACACTACCCTTAGGATACTAAGTGGGGTTGGTAGTAGGTTTTATTAGTACTAAACTACATAATTAATTATACATAAGCTATTTAACGATACAACAGATTGTAAAACCTTCCTGACAAGTGCGGCAACATTTCCCACCTCCGGGAAACCTTCCTGACAAGTGCGGCAACATTTCCCACCTCTGGGAAACCTTCCTGACAAGTGCGGCAACATTTCCCACCTTCGGGAAACCTTCCTGACAAGTGCGGCAACATTTCCCACCTCTGGGAAACCTTCAGGACAAGTTTTGACTCAGCTCCTAATTAAAAACAATCAAGATATAAAGGCAAAATGTTTTTAAATTATAAAACTTGAACTAATCTTCAATCTGTTTGTTAATAGTTATTGGTTTCTCCTCTGGCGGAACCCGCTTTTTTAAAAGCAGTATTTGCCCTAGATGACTCGATTGATGTTCCATCACGTGAAACCATGCATAATAATTATTCATACGTGCACCTGGCCAAGATTTTGCCAACCAGGCATCGTTTCGTTTTTTAAGTTCTTCAATTGTTTTTTTTCTTACCTCTTTATAAAAATCCAAATAATATGTAATTGGTTTTCCTATAAATTTTTCTCTCCCCTCTTGCCCTAAGTCTAAGCCCGCTTGCCATTTTTCTTGCTCCTCTTTATTAAATCTTCTATTCTCAAAAGTTAAGTTTTGATAAAATTTTTCGCCAACCGCCAGATGCATAACCAATGCTCCTATACGATTTGCCTTTTCATCCAGAAGAAAATCTGTTGCTCTTTGATCCAGATCCTTAACCGCCCTTTCAACCCTTTTGCTCAAATTATTAAGCATCGAGATTAAGACTCCTAGTTGTGGAGAAAATCCCTCCTCGGGTGTTATATAATAGCTATTATCATGCGTTACACCCTCACCCAAAATCATTAAAGACGATGCACCCGAGTTGTGTTGATCACTAGTATGAAAAGTATAGCCTTTAATCTTGTTCACTGTTTTATCCTCACGCTCTTCTTGCAACCACCCAGGTATGGTATCATCGATAACTTTTTTCTCAAAACCTGCATTAGAGATCGCTACCTTTTTATAGGGTTCCCCTTCATTTTGAAAAAATAATTCGAAATCATCGTAATAAAATTTCCCTTCACTTACCCCACCACCGCCAAAAACGATAGCCTTTACCGATGCATCAAAATAGCCCTCGATCTCATACGTTGTCCATTTTGGATCCTGCAACATCGTATCACTCACTCTATAAAACATACCGTCCTCGCCATTCTTCTTCTCAATTGATGCCCATAGATACGAAGCGCTACCACTATTAGATACGATAGATTTCATCGCGCCCCTCAACTTAAACTTTACTTTGGTATCGGTTTTAACCTCTATTCGTTTTTGAAAATAAACCCATTCTCTTTCTATCACATTAGTTTGTGCAGTGGTATAAAAAACAACGCAAAGGCATAAGAGCAGTGTACTAGGTTTTAAAATTTGTGTGATCATATTTGGTTATTTAATTGACTATTTTTTAGGTTCTATAAGATGGTTACGTCATAGTAGTAGGTTCTATAAACTACTTTACTATCTCCTAGAGCTAGCTTTACAGAAGACCTTATGCTACATCCATCACAAGACACGTAACCCTAAAGCATCGTATCACTATAGCTACTATACCAGATATTAGGTGCCAAATGGGCATCCATTGATACTATAGTGGATACCTCAAATTTTTACTCAAATCTATCAGATTATTTTGTTTTATACATCCCTATAAACCGTGATATTTTTTATACAAAACGTAGTTAGTAAATGTAACGGTTTCTCTTCATAACTTTTAAAAGATGTGCCGATTTTTCTTGATTAGATAGCGTAACCAACCTATTGTACTCTGCAATATGCAGTTTATCAAACCGCTTAGCGATGTAAATTTCTACAAGGATAGATTCCCACAAAAGCGTTAGGACAACAGTTAATCTACCACACAATATATTGTTAATACTCGCTATAAATTTTAGACTTTACTTAGCATACTCTGGCATAGTGTACGCTATGTTTTTTTATACCTTTAGCTATCACACCAAATCAATGTTGCATATGGTAATCACATGTCTGGCTTTTATAATAGTTGCACCAATAGCAACCCTTATGATGACCGCTTTTAGTTATTTAGCCTCCTACATTAGAAAGAGACAGTTCAAAGAACCAGAGTTGCTTACGATATTAATGCACCGTCACTTCAAGATAAATTCAGATAAGAGAACCACTAATCTGCCCGGTTGGGTCTTACATTTTTTGTTAGGATACCTCTTTCTATTTATTTATGATAGCTGCTTCGTATATACCTCTATAGAACCCTCATTAGGGTGGAGTTTTATTGTGGGGATCGGGATGGGTATTTTAGGAATTATAGGCTGGCAAATTATTTTTGCGATCAACCCCAATCCTCCCAAAGTTACCTTTCACGAGTTTTATATACAACTGGTAATTGCACATGTTATTTTTGCGCTCATAGGTTATTTAGGATATTATATCAGGATGTTCATCTCTTAAAGATTCTATTTTAACTTGTTGTAAGTTGATAATTGAGTTACTGATAATTGGTAACTTCTTTCTTTTAGCTAGAATTAAATACCTCTCGCTAAATCTCCCTTCAGAGGAAGACTTTTACTATTCCCTTCCTTCGAAGGAAGGATTGGGGATGGATGTGTTTTTTAGTTTAGTAACTTAAAACCAGAAACTAGTGGCTTTTCACCTCTGACTATAACCAAGAATCCTAACTTTTTACAAATCAATCTCAACATTCATTTCGCTTTTGAGCAATCCTTTACCACCGGCCATTAGACCCTTAATTTTTTCCTGTTCGATCAACAGATCAACCAGAATTAAACTTGAAGAAGGTTCATGCATATATTTTCCTTGTTGCAAATGATAGCGTTGCTTCTTAACGCTCAACACATCATGTAAATAACAAGCAAGCGGTCCAGCCGCCATACCTGTACCCGCTTCTTCCTGTATACCATACCTGGGTCCAAACATTCTTGACGTTGCATTTAGTTGTGCATTTTCGGTATTGGTGGTAAACACATAATATCCTATTAAATCAAAGGCTTCACTAATTTTATTGATGAGATCAAAATCCGGTGACAAGTTTTTCAAAATCTCTGTATCCTTAACTGGAATTAACATAAACGGATTACCAGTGTTTACAACCTTAATAGGGGCCTTAGCACTCAAATCCGTTTTTTGAAGTCCTAAGGAGGTAAGTATTTCAGATTCTTTATCACCAACATCAATATAGGTGGGTGCCAATTGCTCCATAAAAACAAGTTTTCCTGATAGTGCTATATCCCGATTGCCGTCAATTGTTTCTTTGGACGAACGTTCTCCGGACACTGCTCCTATTTGTTTTAAATACGAAAACTTGGCCACAGTCGCATGACCACAATGCGCTATCTGTTTATTAGGTGTAAAGAAATCCAACTTAAACCCTGCTGAATTTGATTTTGAAACAAACGCAGTTTCTGATAAGCCAACTTTATTAGCTATCTGTAGCTTCTGCTGGTTGGATAGGTTGTCGGCATTTAATACGACTCCGGCGGGATTGCCTCCTGCTCCGTTTGCGATAAAAGCATTAAGAATGTGTACTGTAACTGTTTGAAACTACGTAAGGACATTCCAACATGTTTTCTTTTAAGATTTCTCTGGCTTTTTGTACTCTTGATTTGGTACCTGAGTAGGACATATTTAAATGAGTTGTCAATTCCTTTTGTGAGTAATCTTTAAACGCGGTCAGCATAATCACCTCTTTATGCTGCTCAGAGAGTTTCTCTATTTTTTGATAGATGCAGTTCGTTAGTTTACCATACTTAAAACTGTCACCATCATCCTCGGGCAGGTCTAAGCTATCCAATCCTACCGTTTCCTTTTTTAGTTTTCTGAAATGATCCATGATTGGTGTTTCGAGTAATTTGATACACCCAGGAGGTAAGCTTTGTGGCATGTTGTAATTGATGCATGTTGGTTTGCACTTTTATAAAAACTTCCTGATGAAGATCCTGAGCCGTTGGGGCATCTTTTATCTTACTCAAAATAAAGGCATAGAGCTCTTGGCCTAGGTCTATCCAGATGGTTTCGATGTCAGTTTTCATAGTAGTAGTTATTTTAAATAAAAACTTAGGATGAGTACTTTTGAGAATACCGTATTACGAAACTACTCATTTTTATTGTATAGATCTTATTAAGAAAAAATGGAAAACTATAAAAGGGGGGGTATGGTATCGGCTTCAAAATCCTTCACTAAAACTTTCAGCTATTAGCAACGCTACTATACCTGGTGATTAGGTTTTCTTTTTAAACTATAGCAGAATTGCATCCGTATAATGAAAAGACCTTATTACTAAAACAAATATAGTAATAAGGTCTTTAGTAATATAAAACCATCGTAATAAAGGTGAATAAAGCAAGAAATTACTGGGTACAAGTACCAGCTTCCAGATCTTGACGCGTAGGGTTGTAAGGATTGCCTGATGCAGTAAAAGTACCGCTGAGGCCATTGCCATTGATAAGGGGTAGAATATCGCAAAAGTCTGACAAATTAGCATTTTGACTAATTTGAACATTCCCTTGAACATTCTCCAAGTTTTGCAACCCCTTTAAATCTTCAATGACCATTTGATTAATATATAAAGTTCCAGAAACACTTTTTAAGCCTGAAAGTTCTTCTAGAGTGAGTATATCTGAATCTCTGTTATTAATAGTTAAGTTTCCATCAATTCCTTCAAAGTTTTGAGATATAAAAGTATTATATTCGTTTTTACTTCTAATGTTTAAATTACCTCCATATACTCCTTGAGGAAAATCTTTGGTACAATCACCAGACATGACATCACTTTTAGAAGGATTGTATCTATTGAAACTCGTTTCCCTAAAATATCCCTTAAGTCCTCCTGAGTTAAGCATCGTTCTCAAACTACAAAAATTATTTAAACGTGCATTTCCCTCAATGGAAAGACCTTCTTCAATGGTCTCTAAATTACTTAGCCCATCTAAATTATTTATAAAAGGATTAAAGCTAATCTGTAAATTACCGCCTATACTTTTCAATTTGTTTAATCCGTTAAGATTCTCCAATAAGTCATTAGATGTGATAGTAACTATAAATCTAACAGTCGTTAAGTTCCCTAGGGAATCTAAATTTCTCAAAGAACTACACCCTGCAATTTGAAGAAATCCGTTAATATTAACAATATTTTTTAATCCATCAATATTTTCAAGCCCTATATTATCGACTAATGCAATACTACCTTTTATATCTAAATTTTCTAAACCATTTAAATTTGATAGATTAACTGTTGAATTAATTCTTATAGCATTAATTGATCTCAATTGCGATAAGGATTCTAATGAGGTTATACTAATATTGCGATCATAACTTGTTTTACCCGTATAAGCAATATACAAAGTACCTTTTATCTCTTTAAACCCTCTTTTGATAAAATCTTCTATTTCTTGTTGATCAGATAGAATTAAATCTTCTTCAAAAATATCACTCACTCCCTTACCAGCACACGTTAAAGTATTATTTACAGTACCTGCATTGCTATTAACACTTATCACTCCGCCAAAATCATCTATTTTGTCTGGAGTAAACTCAACAGTTATATCCTTTGAACCTTCAACGGGTATTGTACCAGAGGACCAATCCAAAGAAAATCCATTGGGAACCGAAATACTACTAATCTCTAATGGTATGTTTCCAGAATTAGTGATTTTGATTTTTTTTGTGAATACAAAATTTTGGACAACCTCTCCAAAATCCAGCGATGTATCGTCTCTAACAGTAAGTACTAGAGATGCGTTCTCGACCGGTTTTTCTTCCTCTTCCTCTTTTGGCGTTGATACGATTCCATCATCAGAATCTGACGAACTACAACTACATAATAATAAGGTGTAAAATAGTAATAAAAAAGAGTAATTTTTAAGTAGGCTTTTCATATTTAATTTATTTAGAAGCACAATGATACTATTTTTTATATTGATAAAGCAAATTCTTTTTTGAAACGTAAACACCTAAGAACCAAAGTGATTAATTATACCAGTTATTAACACGCCAGAAACCAGAAAGTGGTCAAAGTTGTTCAATGGACATGCTTATGCAAAACGGTTTATTTAAATGCTTTTAATTGTCACACAAATATACTGTAAAGATACTCCTACCATAGCGATTCCCTCTCTGAGAAACCTTCAAGACATAGGTGGTCTACAGCGCATAATAGAAGAATGTTCAGACTACTTTCAATGGCTTATACTAAAGACTAGTGTCTCTTCACTTCTAGCTAGAATTAAATACCTCTCGCTAAATCTCCCTTCAAAGGAAGACTTTTACTATTCCCTTCCTTCGAAGGAAGGATTGGGGATGGATGTGTTTTTTAGTTTAGTAACTTAAAACCATAAACTAGTGGCTTGTGGCTTGTGGCTAAAAAATAACCTTTACCGTTGCTTTAACACGTTACCTCATAGATTTTTTACACCTTGCGTTTTGTAATTGTAAGGAAAACACATGCATACTTTAAAACGTTGGTTACACAACCCGTGGATCAAATGGTCCTTGGTAGGGATTACTGGACTCTTGGTACTACTCATCGGTTTTTATATCAGTATCTATGCTGGTGCTTGGGGCAAAGTCCCAAATGTAAAAACGTTAAGTACCCTCAAACAATCTGAGGCTACTCAAGTTCTTGACAAAAATGGAGAATTAATTGGTAAATATTACATCTATGACCGTCAACCCATCACCTTTGAGGATTTGCCACAGCACTTGATCGATGCACTTATAGCTACCGAGGATGTCCGTTTTTACGAACACGAGGGAATTGATAATAAAAGTCTACTTCGCGTATTTTTTAAATCCATCTTATTACAAGATAAATCCTCTGGAGGGGGAAGTACTATTACGCTTCAGTTAGCTAAAAATCTTTTCGGAAGAAAAGACTATGGCAAAATTAGTATTATAGTCAATAAACTGAAGGAGTCTATTATTGCTAGCCGTATCGAATCGATATATTCTAAAAGTGAAATTCTTACTCTTTATTTTAATACCGTTCCCTTTCCCGATAACACTTACGGAATCGAAAGTGCTGCGCAAAAATTCTTTAATAAAACGACCAAAGCCCTTACCTTATCAGAGGCGGCTGTCTTAGTCGGCTCCTTAAAGGCAAACAATGGATATAACCCACGTCTCTATCCAAAGCGCAGTCGGGCACGACGCGATATTGTATTACAACAAATGGTAAAATATGAGTATTTAGACGAAGATCGTGCAAATAAGACCACCCAAGATACCATTGCCCTAGACTATCAGTATTTTAATCATGATATGGGGGTAGCCCCATATTTTAGAGAAGCGGTAAAAAAACAGCTAGATTCGTTGCTTCGAGGACTCAATAAAGAGGATGGACAACCTTATGATCTATATCGTGACGGACTCATAATCCACACTACTCTAGATTACAAAATGCAGACGCTGGCAGAAAAGGCTATGCAAGAACATATGCAAGCACTGCAAGTAGCATACGAAAATGATCATGGGGCTTACGCTCCATGGAAAAAACAACTTACTACAAAAAATACCTTGGTTAAAAGAGCTGCGCGCTATAAAAAACTAAAAGCTGCAGGACATCCTGATGCTCAGATAAACGATTCGCTTAACGCGAAAAGAGACATGGAGTTTTTTACGTGGGATGGTAACATAACCCAAAAAGCATCTATTATAGATAGCTTGCGACACTATCAAAAATTCCTCAATACCGGGATGTTATCAATAGATCCTGCTACAGGAGCGGTACTTAGTTATATCGGTGGTATTGATTATCGTTATTTTAAATATGATCATGTATCCCAAAGTAAACGACAAGTAGGTTCTACCTTTAAACCTTTTGTATACACCGCGGCAATAGACAACGGTATGAAACCGTGTACTTATTTTCCTGTACGAGAAGTTACCTATACCAATGTAGATGATTGGACTCCTACCAATGCATCAGAAACCGAAGATCCATATCTCAATTATACTCTGGAGACTGCATTAAGCAACTCTGTAAATACCATTGCTGTAAAAGTGCTGAACAAAGTGGGTATTCCAAAAGTTATCGACTTAGTTCAAAAATTAGGTATCACAAGTAAGATTCCCAAAGAGCCTTCTATCGCGCTTGGTACTGCAGGAATTACCTTAAAAGAAATGACTGGAGCGTATACCAGCTATGTTAATGATGGTAAACCTGTTGTACCCTATTGTATTACTAAAATAACTACCAAAAGTGGTAAGGTGCTAGCAGAGTACACCCCAAAAGTAGCTGACACCGCAGCATATTCTAAGTATACCCGAGAGGTTTTACTCGAAATGATGAAAGCGACCGTAGATAAGGGTACAGCAGCTAGACTGCGTACAACTTATGGACTTACCAATGCGATTGCGGGAAAAACGGGTACAACACAAGATAATAAAGATGGATGGTTTGTAGGGATCACACCAAAATTGGTATCGATTACTTGGGTGGGTAATGATGATTATGCTATTGGTTTTAAGAGTACGCGTATAGGACAAGGAGCAAACGCCGCCTTACCTATTTTTGCTAAACTCTATACAAAAATGAACAACGATCAAGAATTTGATCATTATACCAAAAGTAAATTTGCCGAGACCAGTACCGAGGTTGTTGATGATCTAAATTGCGACCCCGAAAAAAGAGATAACCTCTTAAAGCGAATCTTCTCTAGTAAAAAAAAGAAAAAACGTTTCAAAAAAGAAAAAGATAAATAGCACCCTAAAGCGTGGGTACGTCAAACCGTTTAAGTAGGTATTGATATACACGATAAGCTAAATACCCCATCCCGATACCCGCAGTCATACCAACGGCCACATCGGCTGGATAATGCACCCCTACATAGATACGGCTATAGCTAACAATTACTGCCCATAGTACCATAAAGACAAAAATGTATTTAAGACGAGATTGTAAGGTTAAGCCTGTAAAAAATGCTAAAGCCATTGAGCTAGTCGCATGCCCAGAGAAAAAACCATGCCTCCCACAATGTTCGGCAATAAATCGAGTAAACTCGGCTACACCCTCGGCACGGCACGGCCGCGGACGCATAAAAAAAACATTCTTAAACAAATTAGCCAGTTGATCTGTAGCGGTTATTAATGCCGCAACTAACACCAAACAAATTAACGTTCCCTTAAGCCCAAAATTCTTAAAGAAAAAATACAGCAATAATAAATATAATGGAATTTGATAGAATTTTTCGGTCATGAACAACCAGAATCCATCCCAAGCGGGCATTCCCAGATTATTTAGGTATATAAATAAATCTTTATCGAGCTGTATTACTTCTTCTATCATAAATTATATTCTATAGATTTACTCCTCGTAACGTTCAATCTCACGATCATAAAAATCGTTTGCAGCTTTAAATAAACTTTCTGCTTCTTCTTGTAGTTCTTTTTGATCAGAATCATCAAACTCTTCTAACCACTCTACTTCATCGTCACCCAAATTGATAATAAATCTAGGAAATTCTGTATGAATTACAAATATTGCGTCAGGAAGATCAGTATTATCTCCTAAAATAAATTTCGGAAAAGCCATATAGTGTACTTAAGATTATCAAAACGTCAAATATACTAAGATTTGACGTAGTTGATCAGCAATTCACTTCATAAAAATTTATTCAATGCGCTGCGCTTATTGTGGGGCTATAATCTCGACCTCGACACGATTAAATTCTTCTGGATTGGCAGTATTCAGTTTACCAGCAGTATTTGCATCAACAATCTCTATTAAAGAAGCATCGATACCTTTATTAATAAAGTATTCTTTCACATTAAGTGCTCTAGTCGATGCCATGATTTCATTTTCAAAAGCAGACCCAGCATCATTAGCATATCCTTTAATTTTAATAGCATCTACTTTAAATAATTGAACATATTGGATATAAGTATCCAGTTCTTTCTCGACAACACTATCGGTTTCACTCTCACCATTTAAGAATTCAATATCCTTAAACTCAAGTACCATACTACAAATATCTTGTGGCATAAGATTTTGTGTTGATTGCATTTCTAATAACATGACATCGTCTACAAAATAATAGGCATTACCCATATCGCTAGACGAGGATTTGAGCGATCTACCTTTTGGATTATCTCCAAAATACCCTACAGAAATATAGTTCTCTGTACCTTTAGCTTTATAAACTCCGCATACTTTTGTCCAATTTTGATAATCACATAACATCTCGGTAGAAGCTATATGCAGCTTTAATTTTGAAGTCGGAGTTATTTTTGGCTTTCTCGAACTAAAGTATGTACCAATCGAGGATGTACAACCTTTGGATACACCTTCTGCTAAACTCACATACATGTGAAAATAATAGAACTTACCTGCTTTAAGCGGTCTATTAAGCTTT
This sequence comes from Aquimarina rhodophyticola, assembly GCF_042434915.1. Taxonomy (GTDB): domain Bacteria; phylum Bacteroidota; class Bacteroidia; order Flavobacteriales; family Flavobacteriaceae; genus Aquimarina. Next base: position 399,178 of record NZ_CP170198.1, on the reverse strand, counting down.
GCTACAATACCCTCTTTGTAAATTCCGCCAGAAATGTACATTCCTATTTTACCCTCACCCGTGCGTGGTTCTTGACGACCAAACTGAGGTAAAAAATTATTTGCTTTATGCTTAAATTTTACTGTCGCTGTGGCTGGATGAAAAACATCTGGAGAATTTACTAACGCAGACCAATCTTTCATTTTTGCAAAATTCTGCATCTCATGCGTTAATTTCGTAACTGAAGGATTTGTTTCTTCAAATCCAGGATTAGGCACTAGATTTTGAGCGTTGGTGTAGGTTAATGTTAACACATAAAAAAACACACTACAAAGTAACGTGTAAAAGCGAGGTTTTGGGACTGTCATTTTTTTACTTTTAATTCGATTTGGATGCGGAAAGATACTTAATTATTTGTTAAATCCAAATTGCATATATACGAGAATAACCTTGTCATTCTAGGTAAACAGTAAGCATAGGTTAACCTATATAAACGTAAAAAATTAATTTTCAATAATTTATATAGTTCAGATTTTATAATTACGTATCCAACAAACTACCTTTTATGATCATACGGTCACTTAGTATTTTAAAACGAATAAACAATAAAATAGCAGAAACACTAAGACCCGCTAAGAGTCCTAACCAAATCCCAGAATTTCCAAAATCTGTATACAATCCTAAGTAATAACTTACAGGAAAACCAACGATCCAATAAGCAATAAACGTAATTACTGTAGGTATAATTACATCTTGTAACCCTCGTAGTGCGCCCAGAACTACCACTTGTATACCATCAGAAATTTGAAATAACGCTGCTATTAGTAAAAGTTGAGAAGCTATTTCAATCACCTCTTTATTATCTATTACATTTGCCAAATCATTACTATCCAAGTACATCTGTGGTAAAAGAGAATTAAATACAACAAAAAAGATGGCAAAAAGTACTTCGATAAAAAACGTAAGTACCAAAATTGATAGAGCAATGCGCTTAAGTTCTCGATATTGTTGCAAACCTTTTTGATTTCCTACCCTTACCATAGCAGCTACACTAAGTCCCGTGGCTACCATAAAGGTCATCGATGCTAAATTTAAAGCAATTTGATTGGCCGCCTGCGGGTTTTTACCTAAAATACCAGATAACCATATAGCAGCTGTAAAAATGCCTACCTCAAAAAACATTTGCATGGCAGAGGGTAATCCCAATGATACTATTTTGCGCAACATCGTGCTCTCTAATACAAACAGCTTAATGGCCGTAACGTACGCTTTTGCTTTAGCATTGGAGCGAAGTAAAACCCATAAAAAAGCTAGCATGACAAAACGTGATAATAAAGTGCCTATTGCTGCTCCTACAATTCCTAGTTGTGGAAAACCAAATTTTCCAAAAATTAATAAATAATTGAGTACTATATTTACTACGTTGGCAATTAAAGTGGCATACATAGGATACTTGGTCATAGATAACCCATCTGAAAATTGCTTAAATGCCTGAAATACAATTAATGGAATTAAAGAAAATGCTACTAGATCTAAGTAGGGTATCGCCAGCTCTACTACCTCAACGGGCTGTTTCATTAAATACATGATCGGCTTTGCTGCAAGAATAATTAAAAATAATACTATACTGATCACCGTACATAAAAACAACCCATGTTTGAGTGCCGACTTACCCGAACTAAAATTAGCCTCACCATCTGCCTCTGCTACCAGCGGCGTGATGGCTGTTGAGAAACCAATACCAAGAGACATAGCAATAAACATAAAACTGTTACCTAAGGATACTGCGGCTAATTGCGCGGTACCTAACTGACCTACCATAATATTATCTACCAATCCCACAAAGGTATGCCCCAACATACCTAACATAACAGGGGCAGCTAGTTTGAGATTGTAACGAAATTCTTTGGTGTATTGTGTAAGCATATCGACTATTGAGCCTATAAAGGTATTATATCTAACGAAATTAGAATTTTTAAATGTCTTTTTTTTACCTACTTTTAATTCTAACTTTTAAAATACTAAACTGTAGTGTCACAAATACCTCTGAAAAAAGAAGCATCCAATCTCTTTCTAGTTATTGCAACCATTCTTCTAGCTTTACTCGCGTTTGCATCGCTACCTTTTATCATGATGTCTCCCATGATATTTGATAGTCCTGGTTCTCTAGAGAGTATAAATACTATTATTTTATTCATAGCGCTAATTAGCTTTCCTATGATGGTAATAGTTGCTATCGCAAGTGGCTGGACATTTCATTATTATAAAAAATATATAGTATCAAAAATTTTAATTAGTCTCCCTATACTCAATATCATTATAGGCATAGTATCTTGCTTGTATTTGATATTTGTCTGTGAAGGAACCTTTAATTGTCTTTAAGCCTTTGGAATATTACATAATAATGTGATAAAAATAATTAAAAATATCAGTCAAAAAAAACAGTACTTTTACTATATCATTTTATATAAATTATGGACGTTAAAATTGACTATAGCTTTGGATCACTCGAGTTTTTTGATAACTATTTGATATATCGAATGAAAGATGTTAAGCGATTCACTCTAAAAGACAGTAAAAAATTACTGGGCGATATAACAAAGCATTACGGAAGAAAAAAGTATGTTTTTATCTCTCAACGCGATTATCAAATTGACATAGAAAAGGAGGCTTATAAACTAGTTAATACTAAAAGAATGCTTGGTTGTGCTTTTGTATCTACCAACAAAAACACCCTTGAAGACGCTAAAAAAGAACAACAATGGTTTGATAATTCTTATGGATATTTTTCTTCGATAAACGAAGCTATCGCTTGGGCAGAAACAATAATCAAGAAAAAATTATAATCTTACCATTCTTTAGTATTTATCAAGATACTTACTCGTAATCAACCCCATATTTATCGAACAAGTAAACCAGACTAGCCATAGTAGCAGCTCCTAACTCCAGTTCACGTCTATTTACAGCATCAAAGGTGTCACTTTTGGCATGATGATAATCAAAGTATCGTTGAGAATCTGGTCTTAACCCTGCTAAGACATTATCAATCTTTTTAAGTGGCCCGATGTCTGCTCCACTTCCTCCCTTAGCAAAATAATGAATTAAATAAGGTTCAAATAAAGGTTTCCAAGATAAGACTTTATTGAAATTAGAATCTGTACAATCAAAAGAAAATCCTCTAGGACTAAATCCGCCAGAATCGCTCTCTAGTGCAAAGACATGGTTCTCATTTTTTTCTTTAGCTACTTTAGCATATTTTTTACCTCCGCGCAAACCGTTCTCTTCATTCATAAACATAACCACTCTAATAGAATGTCTAGGTCGATACCCGATTTTTTTAAATAAGCGTACTACCTCCATGGATTGCACGATACCTGCTCCATCATCATGCGATCCATCGCCTAGGTCCCACGAATCCAAATGTCCTCCAACTACCATATATTTGTCTGGAAACTCTGTTCCTTTAATCTCTCCAATAACATTGAAAGATTCTACATCCTCCCACGTTCGACAATTCATATTGATATGAAGTTTTATCGATGGATTAAGTTTTAACATTGAACTTAATAAATCCGCTCCATTGGTACTGATAGCAGCTGCCGGAATTTTTTCGTAAGATTTTAAATCACCATAACTCATTGCACCTGTATGCGGCAAATCATCTGATCGCAAGGTTAACGAACGAACGAGTACGCCTACTGCGCCGTATTTTGCGGCGATTGCAGCACCTGAGTATCGTTGATCCACGCATCCACCATATGCCTCAAACGTATTAATTAAATCTGCCTGCATAGGACGATTATAGAAAACAATTTTTCCCTCAACTTCTTTCCTTCCTAGTTGCTCAAGTGCTTCTAAGCTTTTAACTTCAATAATAGGTGCCTTGATACCGCCAATAAGTGTGGGAACAGAACCTCCTAATGCGCAAATGGGTACGGTGGTAGACTTACCAGGTTCTGTTTCGATATACGCAAATTCTGTTACACCTCTTGTCCATTTTGGCACCATCACTGGTTGTAACCAAACTTTATCCAGTCCAAGTTTTTCTAACTCTTCTTTTCCCCATTCTACAGCTTTTTGTGCGTTAAGAGATCCCGATAGACGTGCTCCAATTTGATTAGACAAATGATCTAACCATTGATAACTATTACCCTCTAGAAGTGCTGTATCGTATATTTTTTTTAATTGTGTTCTATCCTCTTTACCTACGGTTGATTGTGCGTTGCCTTGAATGATAGCCAACATGTATAAACAAACAAACACTTTTTTAATATCCATAAATTTTGTCATTATCATTGTTTTCTAATACCTACTCCTTACGTAGTTGAGCCTTGTAAAATTCGATGTTTTTTTGTGTTTCTGTATCCAATTCGGGTTCTTTAATGTCGGTATATTGTTTTAACGTATCCAACAGTATCTTAGCCACAATATAACGCGCTGTCGGTTTATCGTCTGCTGGGATTACAAACCAAGGAGCATGCGATTTTGATGTTTTATTAATAGCATCTTCATAATACTCTTCATACCTATCCCAAAGGGCTCTTTCTTTAAGGTCTCCTGCAGAGAATTTCCAGTTTTTTTCTTTTTTATCCAGACGTCGCAATAACCTGTCCTTTTGCTCTTCTTTTGATAAGTGTAAGAAAAACTTAAATATAATAGTACCGTTATCTGCCAAATGCTTTTCAAAATTTCGAATTTGATCAAATCGTTTTTCCCAAAATGCATCGTCAATATCTGCTATACTACTTACATCGGGTAAATTTTCACCTAAAATATATTCGGGATGCACTCTCGTGACTAAAACATTTTCATAATGTGTTCTATTAAAGACGCCAAACTTACCGCGTTGTGGCAGGGCAATATAATGTCGCCAAAGATAATCATGGCTTCGCTCTAGCTCTGTAGGAACTTTAAAACTATGCACAACAACACCTCTACTATTAAAATCCTTAAAAACCTCCCGAATCAAACTGTCTTTTCCAGCAGTATCCATACCTTGTAAACAGACTAATACAGCATATTTGTCATGAGCATACATTGTATCTTGTAAGCTTCCTAGCTTCTCTCGAACGTTCTCTAACTCATTTTCTATCTTTTTTTCGCTAGCATCCAAATCATACGTAGTTGCTTCTTGTTTAATGTTAATTGATTGGGTAACCTGAAAATCAGAAGGTGTTATCTTTTTCATAATGCTGCGTAATAAGTTCTCGAAGATACTAAAGATTTCAACTAAGAAAAAATAAAGACTGTGGATCGTTGATACCTTAGTTAGCGCGCTGCAAAGTCATAGTTAAACCCTATTGTAAACGTATCATAACGCCTTCCTAAACTTTTAATATTGAACTCTGCATAGATATGTACAGGTACAGTAAATTGGTACAAAGCTCTTAATTTAATTTGAGCTCCATGATTTAAGTTTCCACTTTGTAAAACCAGAAACGCTTTATCTACGCGTTCGTCTAGACTAGATTCATTATTACCGACATAGCCAATGCCTGCTGTTATAGTGGTAGGATACCAATTAAAAAGTATTAAGTTGACACCAAATGCTAACTCACTATACCCTGATTGCTTATCCTCTTTATCGGCTAGAATCATAAATTGGTGTGTAAATTCTGCTAAATAGGTTGTAAAACAATTGGGTGCATATTCAACTCTGGCTCCTGCTCCTAGCTCGTTTGCTAATCCAAAATTTTTATTAACAGATAGTCCAAAATTGAGACTATTCGGTTCGTATTGAGCATGACATAATGTACTACATAGTAGTAGTAAAACATTTGTAAAGAGCCGTTTGGGGATGCTCGTTTGCATGTATTAAAAAAATTAAATATGTAGTTTAACGATTATTTAGCTGCAAAAAGCTTTACATCATCTTCACTTATCTCATTGCCACCTAGTATTATCAAACGTTCGACCACATTACGCAGTTCTCTAATATTACCAGTCCAATCATATTGCTGTAATTGCTTAATCGCTTTTGGACTAAATTTTTTTAATAACATGCCTTGTTGCTCGGCTATCTTTTTTGAAAAATGTTCTATCAACAGAGGGATATCTTCTCTACGATCATTGAGCGAAGGAACTTTAATTAAAATAACAGCTAGTCGATGATATAAATCTTCTCTAAATTTATTATTGGCAATTTCTTTTTTAAGGTCTTTGTTAGTAGCGGCTACAATCCTAACATCTACTTTTATATCCTTATCACTTCCAACTCGCTGAATTTTATTTTCTTGTAAAGCACGTAATACTTTGGCTTGAGCAGATAAACTCATGTCTCCAATTTCGTCTAAAAAGATAGTACCGCCATTGGCTGCTTCAAATTTACCTGCTCGATCTTTATTGGCAGAGGTAAAAGCACCTTTTACATGACCAAATAATTCGCTCTCAATGAGTTCTCCTGGTATTGCTGCACAATTGACTTCTATCATTGGCCCTTTAACACGCTCACTTTTTTGATGTAGCCAGTGTGCCACTAACTCTTTTCCTGTTCCATTAGGTCCCGTAATTAGCACTCGCGCATCTGTAGCTGCTACTTTTTCGATAATATTCTTAATATCCGAAATTGCTGTAGAAGCTCCTATCATCTCATAATTCTTAGAGACTTTCTTTTTGAGCATCTTATTTTCTACAACAAGCTCCTTTCGATCCAATGCATTACGTACCGTGTTCAATAATCTATTAAGATCTGGGGGTTTTGAAATATAATCAAATGCACCCAATCGCATCGTATTAACCGCGGTATCAAGATCTCCGTGACCCGAAATCATAACCATTGGAATCTCTGGTTTTATTTTCTTTACAGCCTCTAGCACTTCAACACCATCCATTTTTGGCATTTTAATATCGCATAAAACAAGATCAAAATCTTCATTCTTTATCACTTCTATCCCCTCCAGACCATCTGAAGCCTCGAACACTTGGTATTTGGGATTCTCTTCGGATAATATCTTGCTTAAGACACGTCTAATTGCAGATTCATCTTCGATTATTAAAATTTTTGCCATCATATTTTTAATTTGATTCCACTACGTAGATAGAACGTATTTTTATCATTAATAGTAAGTATATTTTCTTGATCACCGTTGCGCAATCTAATTTCATTACTTAGCGTATAGCCACCATAAGCATAGAATAGAATATGTTTTGTAAAAAAATGCTCATATCCAACAGCTCCAAGTATTGTTAACATTGAAACATTCTCTGCTACTTGCACAATACCATCTTGATCTATAAAGCTTCTATTTCTCTGTATATTTCCATAAAAACGATCGAGACTTGCAAATAATTGAATCGTGTTTTTATCATTGATGAGATGCTTAATATTGGTTTTTGGGGTTCCGACTGCATAAGACCATTTTGGATGAAACTTTTTATAATAGTTTACAATAGGTAATGGGAAGTTTATGCTTGAAGGATAGGTAAATTGAAACCCAAGTATTAGCCTAGAAGGTTGACGTACACCCTCTCCTTTCTTACTTCTTATAAAGTATGAAGATATGGTATATCTAAAATCGTCTGTCTCTAAATTATTGTTTTCAATATTTGAAGAAAGCCGTGTTCCAAATTTTGCTCCAAAACGCCAGATTTCACTCATTTTAAAAGTATATCCAAGTTCTAATCCAATGGTATGAAAGTCATCCAATCCACTTTTATTAAAACCCTGCAAATTTTCGGTTCCATCTTGGATGTCTAAGGTATTAAGACGATACTGAGTACCGACCACAAGATAAGCACCTTTCTCATTTAATTTGAAAGGAATATTAGCCATAAATCTAAAACGACTGTATAAATTTTTGCTATCTGCTTGCGGAATGTTGGCGTACTCTATTCTTGCCAAATCTGTACTTTGAGCTACAAGATTGGTTGTATAAAATAATATGCATAGCATACTTAATTTGTAGGTAATAGCATGTAGGTAAGATTGGGCGTTCTTCATATATTAGTTCATTTCGTTTTTGGTTACCATCTGATTAATTACATGAATATCACGTTGAGGAAAAGGAATAACGACGTTATGTTCCCTAAATAAACGATCAATTTCAAAACGTATTTCACTCTTAGGAATAGCACTAGAAAAACTATCATTGAGTGTAAAAACAATTTTGAAATTTAACGAACTATCTGCAAATTCTGTAAAAAGGACTAAAGGTTCTGGGCTTTTTAAGACATTTTTATTATTTAATGCTGCTTTTATTAACAGATCCTTAACCAGATTGACATCACTGCCATATGCAACACCAACCTCGACCGATTCTCTAGTCAGCGTTCCATTTTGAGTCCAATTATATAGCGTGGATGTCAAATATTTATGATTGGGGATCACCAATACTTTATTATCTATAGTTACCGCTCGTGTTGTTCTTAATTTAATTTCTTCGACTCGCCCAACCTTACCTTCTAATTCTATAATATCGCCAACGTGAACTGTTTGGTCTACAAAAATGAAAATTCCAGAAATTATATCCTGAATAAGCGTTTGTAGAGCCAGACCTACACCAACTAATAAAGCGGCAGATGCTGCAAATACGGCGGTAATATTAAAGCCAATACTATCTAGAGCAACTAGAAGTACTATAACGTTTACAAAGTATTTAAGAAACGAAAATACCGATATAAATTTAACTTTACTCTCGTGAGGTAGTTTTCGTGTTGCTACTCGACTTATAAATTTTAAAACGATTGAAGTAGCTAAAAAAATAAAAATTACAAAAAGTAAGAGCCAAACCGTTAATACTATGGGATCTTTTTCTGAACCAACTCTAAAAATTTCATAAAGCAAAAACTCTCTAATACTTCCCCAAATATCTTCTTTAATTACTTCTTCGACTTGATCGGCTATCTTTTCTTGAATCATTTTAATATTTTAACCATTTCCATATTTCTTTATAACTCGCTTTTTTACCGTACATTAGGATACCAACCCGATAAATTCGGCCCGCAAACCAAGTCATAAAAATAACACTTCCGAATAGAATTATTACAGAAATTAAAATTTCATACCAAGCAACACCAAATGGGATTCTCATAAGCATCACAACAGGAGACGTTAATGGTATCATAGAAAAAATTGTAGAAACTGTTCCATGTGGATTTTCAATTACAGAGAAAAAGCCAACATAAATTCCTAACATTAAAGGAATCAATACAGGCATCATAAATTGTTGAGAATCTGTCTCGCTATCAACAGCAGCTCCAATAGCCGCATAAATAGAACTGTACAAAAAATAACCTCCAATAAAATACACAAAAAATAAACAAACTAGAAAAACCAACGGTAATCTAAGAATATCCTGAAGTACTAAAGCTATTTCACTGGAATTGGATTGTACCATATCGAGTCCAGCGCTCGACGAGACTGGCGCAGGCGAAACTTCAAAAAATGTACTCGCAATTATAAGCAATGTTCCGCCCAAAATCACCCATATTAAAAACTGTAACATCCCCGCAAATGATGTCCCCAAAATTTTACCCATCATTAATTGCATGGGTTTTACAGACGATATTATAATTTCGATAATTCGATTCGACTTTTCCTCAATTACAGAACGCATAACCATATTACCATAGATAATAATAAACATAAATAACAAATATCCTGCTGCCCCACCAAAAAACATTTTGACGTAATTAGACATTTTTGAAGTTTTCTCTCCAGTAAAGTTTTCAATTTGAATTGTTACTTTGGCTCTCGAATTTTCTATAGTTGCCAAATCAAAACCTTCTCTTTTAAAGTTTTGATTAGTTAGCTTCTCTGCAATTAGATCCTCTATTGGATTAATTATTGAAGGATTGGGAGAATCCTCTGAGTAAAATTGAATTGCTTTTGATAACTCGCTAGAGGTAGATTTTAAAGGAATATAAAGTAAGCCATATAAATTTTTAAGTACCACAGAGTCTTTGGCGTCATTAAGTGAACTGGAACTGTAATTAATAAATCGCACATTTTCAGTATCGACAAATTTATTCACAAAAAGTCCTGTCTTATCAACCAAGGCTATTTCACGAATTTCATCATTATTAAGAGTTGTTAACCAAGAAATTACTCCAATCATTCCTATCAAGATGATAGGACTTAAAAATGTCATAATAATAAAAGTCTTGTTACGAACTCTTGAGATAAACTCTCTCTTTATAATTAGAGGTAAATTATTCATTTTCAGAAATCGTTTTAATAAATATTTCATTAACTGTTGGTATCACTTCGTTAAAACGAACGACTCGACCTTTTGAGGCTAAGTATCCTAACAAATCATTTGACCCCATAGTCTCATTTAATGTTATTTGTACTTTTAATTGATCATCTATGGTTTTAAAATTGGCTGGGGCTACGACAAATTTTTGTGAAAGCTCTTTAAGCAATTCTTCGTGATTAGCAGTATGTACTCCTATTTCAAAAGTATTCGTTTTATATGCTTTCTTGATATCTGAAACTTTACCTTCTAAAATCTTTTTGGATCTGTTAAGCAACGCCATATGATCGCATAATTCTTCTACACTTTCCATACGATGTGTTGAAAAAATTACAGTAGCTCCTTCATCTCTTAGTTGTAATATTTCATCCTTTATAACATTCGCATTAATAGGATCAAATCCGCTAAACGGCTCATCAAAAATCAATAACTTGGGTTGATGAAGTACCGTTACTATAAACTGAACTTTTTGAGCCATTCCTTTTGATAATTCCTCAATTTTCTTGTCCCACCAATGAGTAATTTCAAACTTATCAAACCAATACTTAAGACGTTGTTTTGCTTCTTTTTTTGACAATCCTTTTAGTTGTGCCAAATACATAGCTTGCTCCCCAACACGCATAGATTTATACAAACCGCGTTCTTCGGGCAAATACCCTATATTTTGAATATGTTTTGGTTGTAAAGGTTCTCCATTTAAAAAAACAGATCCACTATCTGGCAAAGTGATTTGATTAATTATTCTAATTAAAGTAGTCTTACCAGCCCCATTGGGCCCCAACAACCCAAAAATACTACCTACAGGAACTTGAATTGACATTTCTTCAAGCGCGGTGAATTCCCCAAAACGCTTGCTTACTTGCCTAGCTTCTAAAGCTTGAATCATAAAATTCTTAATTATAATGGATATATGATGATAATCCTCGTGATCAATTTTATGTAAACTCTATGATCTCACTGAGAATTAGAATATAAAAATACTACTATTACTTACAAACGGAAGTCTTTTAATGAAAATCTAAAAATTATTTGTAGGCTGTACTCATAAAACTAACTAGCCATAAAAACAAAACCCACCCTGAATACTAAGTATTTAGGATGGGAAAAAAATTGCTATGAAAAAGAAAAATTATCACTATAGAAATAGTGATGTTTCAAATATACGAATTTTTCTTAATCATAAGTTAATGTCATCTAAGCAATTCCTACAAACTGTTAAATTCTTTGTTTTTAAGAAAACATATCTTTTACCTTTTCAAAAAAAGATTTATCTCCGCTATCGGGACTAGGTTTAAAATGATCATCCTGAGACATTTTTTCAAAAAATTCTCGCTGTTCTTTATTGATTGTTTTAGGTGTCCATACATTAACATGAACTAATAAATCACCTTTACCATATCCATTGATACTTGGAATTCCTTTACCTCGCAACCTCAGGATTTTTCCGCTTTGTACACCTTCCTCAATTTTGATTCGAACTTTTCCTGTAACTGTATCAATTTCTCTAGAAGCTCCCAATACTGCTTCAGAAAAACTCACATATAAGTCATAATGTAGGTTATCTCCCTCTCGTTGTAAGTAAGGATGATCTAAAACCTCTATAGCTACCAGTAAATCTCCTGGAACACCATTTCCAGGTGCATCGTTACCTTTACTTGAAACTTTGAGTTGCATTCCCTCTTCTACTCCAGCAGGTATTTTTATGCTTACAGTCTCCTCGACTACCTTTAATCCTTGAGCATCTGCATCGGCAGATTTTTTATCGATCATTTGACCCGATCCTCCACATGCTGTACAAACAGAGGCAGTTTGCATCCTACCTAATATCGTATTTGTAATACGTGTAATCTGACCAGAACCATTACATGTTGAACAGGTTTTATACGTTGTCCCAGAGGCTTGAACTTTTCGCTTTACTTTTATCTTCTTTTCGACTCCATTAGCAACTTCTTCCAAAGTAAGCTTAACTCGTATACGAAGATTACTCCCTTTGGCTCTGCGTTGACCACCGCCACCGCCACCAAAACCACTAAAGCCACCAAAACCGCCGCCGCCAAAGATATCGCCAAATTGACTAAAGATGTCATCCATATTCATACCGCCACCGCCGCCAAAGCCGCCGCCTTCAAAAGCTTGATGACCGTATTGATCATAACGTTGACGTTTGTTAGGGTCACTTAACACCTCATATGCCTCGGCTGCTTTCTTAAAACTCTCTTCTGCAGTTTTGTCACCAGGATTTTTGTCTGGATGAAATTGAATCGCCTTTTTTCTATATGCTTTTTTTATTTCGGCTTCAGTAGCATTCTTACTAATGCCTAAAATATCATAAAAATCGTCTTTCATACACTAATTATTGTCCAGTAACTACTTTAGGAAATCGAATTATTTTATCTCCCAATTTATATCCTTTCTCTACGACATCTACAATCTTACCCTTTAAATCCTCTGTTGGTGCTGGAATTTGAGTAATAGCCTCATGCTCATCTGCATTAAAAGCATCCCCAGCAACTACATTCATTTCTTCTAAGCCTTTAGAAATAAGTGTCTCTCTTAATTTATTGTGAATCAATCCAACACCCTTACTCAAATTTTCATCTTCTGACTTTTCGATTTCCTTCATCGCACGATCAAAATCATCCATTACAGGCAACATCGATGACAATACGTCTTGACTAGCTGTTTTAAAGAGCTCCAAACGCTCTTTGGATGTTCTTCTTTTATAATTCTCAAACTCAGCAAAAAGGCGCAAAAATTTGTCTTTTTCTTTTTCTAACTCCTCTTTATACTTCATTTCTGTATTTTCATCACCAGTTTCAGTCTCTTCTACTGTTTCATCTACTGTCGTTTCAAGAAGCTCTTCTTGTTCATTTACTGCCTCCGACTGTTTATTTTTATTACTCATGTAGCTCGTACTTTTAATAACTTTTGTTTTTGAAGGAGCAAAAGTACTGCCATTTTTTAATTAATGTCATAATGTCACTTTAATATTTTAGCATATCTTTATGAGTTTTCCGTTTATAATAAAATAATTTTGAAAATCATTAAATCCTATAATTAACTATATTATGAAAACTAAAATCATGAGTGTGTTTGCTTTGGCAACACTTGTATTTACATCAATTTCTTGTAAAGGCGAAAATAAAAATGAGACAGAAGCAGCAGCGGCAGAAGCTGTTAAGGAAGCTCCTGTAGAAGCTATTAGCTACAATGTGGATCCTGCTACCAGTACTATCGAATGGGTAGGTTCAAAACCGACTGGTGAACATAAAGGAACCATTGCTATTGCAAACGGTACCGTGAAGGCAACTGCAGATAACATCGAAGAGGGTTCGTTTACCATTGATATGAACACTATTACAGTTACCGATCTTGAAGGTGATGAAAAAGCAGGTCTTGAGGGTCATTTAAAAGGTGAAGGCGAAGGTAAAGAAGATCACTTTTTTAATGTTGCAGAACATCCTACAGCTTCTTTTGAAATCACAGGAATATCAGAAAAAGAAGGTAAAACTATGATCGATGGTAATTTGACTATAAAGGGGATTAAGAAAAATATTTCTTTTCCCGCGACTACTTCAATTGAAGGAGATACGATGAGTTTAACTTCTGAAGAGTTTACCATCAATCGTACAGAGTGGAATGTGAATTATGGCTCTAAATCTGTTTTTGAAGGTTTAGGAGATAAATTTATCAATGATGACATTAAACTTAAAGTGATGATCAAAGCTAAAAAAGCTTAATCACTGTTTCCAAAAATTAAAAACTCCTGATACTCTTTTCCTATGGTGTCAGGAGTTTTTTTATAGGATAATTCTTAAAAAAATTATACTTCTTGTTTATTAACAATATCCTGAATCGCCACCGCGACGTTGTCAAAATTAAAATTAAACCCTGTTTCTAGTAACTTTTCACAACTCACCCGCTGACTGGCAAACAAAATTGTATGCATTTCACCTAATATTAGTTTCATCATAAACTTGGGCACATTAGGTAAAAAAATGCTTTTATTCATTTTTTTTGCGATGATTTTTATTAGCTTTTGATTGGACACTGGATTAGGAGCAACTGCATTAAAAACCCCACTTTGCTCTTGCAATATACTATGTAAAAAAACACGTGCAAGATCCTCTACGTGAATCCAACTTTGCCACTGTTTGCCGCTACCAAATGCTGTACCTAAGTTATATTTTACTGGCTCTGCCATCTTGGGGAAAGCTCCTCCTTTTTCTGATAATACCAAACCAATCCGTAAAATACTAACAGATATATCGATACTTTTAAATTGATTTACTGCATCCTCCCATTGTCTAACTACAGTTCCCAAAAAGTCATCAGCTATTGTTTGAGTTTCTTCGGTATAGTAATTTTGAAGTGAACTAGGATAAATTCCGATAGCACTAGCTGATAGCATATGTCTAACCGTATGCTTTTGATTTTTGAGGGTATTAAGAAGTAGTTTAGCAGAAAGTGTTCTGCTTTCTATTATTTCTTTTTTATAGTTTTTTGTCCATCGTTTTGCTACTGTGGCTCCCACCAAATTTATGATCACCTCAACCTCATGTAAACAATTCACATCAATACTATTGTTTTGAGGATCCCAAAAATATCCTTTGTAATTTGATTTATTTTCTATTTTATCCTCACTTGTAGTCAAATAATGGACAACAATATTGGATTGGTGGCATAACTTTACGACCTCTTGGCCTATCATACCAGTAGCTCCAGTGATTAAAACTTTCATAAATTGTTATTTACGCCAAATTACTATGCTATTTTGGTAAATGCAATGCCTTTATTATAGGTTTAACAATGGTTTAAGGACAAATTAAAAACTTGAGAAGCGACTACAAAAGCTTGCTGGCACGTAACATTTCTCTCTTACCTGGAGGTCCAGGTAAACGTTCCACTGTAAAGCCAACTTCTTGCATAGCTCTACGTACACTACCTTTTGCCGAGTATGTAACTAATACTCCATTAGGTGTCAAAGCATTAAACATACTTTTAAACATATTTACTGTCCATAGTTCTGGTTGAACCCTGGGACCAAAGGCATCAAAATATATCAAGTCATAGGCCTCGTCTGCTCTGATATCCAAAAAATTAAGTTTTCTTTTTAGTAACCGCATCGTGTCTGAGATTTCTTGAGTAGTTTCCCATACACTGCTATGTAACCTTGTGAATAATGCATTTTTTGTTTTATCAATTTGAGTAGCATAATTCATAGCCTGTGCTTCTTCTATCTTTACCGGATACGCTTCAACACCTTCATACAGTATCTGTAAAGATTTATCATCTGCCTCTAAAGCAGTTATAAACGCATTGAGACCTGTACCAAATCCCATTTCTAGAATTTTGATTTTTTTGGAAGCTGTTTGTTGCAAATAATAATGCAAACCTGTTCTAACAAAAACATGATACGCCTCATTTACAGCACCGTGTATTGAATGGTATTGCTCGTCCCAATCCACTATCTGAATAGTTGTTGAGCCATCAGCAGTTAGTATGATTTCTCTTTTCAATATAATTTAGGTTTATTTCTTTACCAAAACGCCACTTGCAATAAAGGAGTATGTTTTTTTAGGCTGCACAATCTGTGCTATTTCTTCAATAGATTTACCAGCATCTTGAGCATAATGCTTTTGGTCTGCTACAGACATTTCTTGTATAAAGGCTTTACCTTGTGCAATGATAGTGTCTTTTTCTATATCTTTTGGAACAAAGAAACCATAGTCTTTAAATGTTACTCTTGCCTCTGTAATATCATCAAGATCAATCTTCATCCAACATCCTTTTGCTTTACATACGGACGCTACTGTACTTATTAATGTAAGTGGCAAAGTATCCCCTACTTTTAGATGCGCATAATACTCTTTTAATTCTGTACTATTTATAATTGTAGCATTATTTAAAGGCTCCCCAAAGGTTGCATACCCTTCTTTATCTAAATCTTGAACTTTTATAGTGTTAGCTTCTTTTTGAGATGATGAGCATCCTAGTAGAAGTGATAAAAAGAAAATTAAACCATATGATTTTTTCATAATTCATTATAATTTTGTCAATTGTTAAAAATAAGCATTTTAAAAATTCTCATTTTGTTTAAAATCGGTATTTTTGTGTCCAAATTATACGTATAGCTAAAGAACATGTAAAGTTCACCTACCAATCTACACAAAAGTAGGTAACATATATTTTAATTTCTATACCATTAAAATTATATTGATGGAAAATAAAATTACAGACTCGGTTAAAATTACTCCAGTTACTAAATCTAGGTTAGATCAAGTTGATTTTGCTAATCTTAATTTCGGAAAGACATTCTCTGACCATATGTTTGAGTGTGATTTCAAGGATGGTATCTGGCAAACTCCGCATATCAAACCTTATGGTCCTTTAACTATCGATCCTTCGGCACGCGTATTTCACTATGGACAAGCTGTTTTTGAAGGAATGAAAGCATTCAAAGATGATAAAGGAGATGTATTTTTGTTTAGACCAAAAGATAATTTTAATCGTATAAATATATCGGCTAATCGTTTAGCAATTCCATCATTCCCAGAAAACTATTTTATGGATGGGTTGAAACAGTTAGTAACTCTGGATAAAAATTGGATTCAACCTGGTATTGGTAATTCTTTATATTTACGCCCTTTCGTAATTGCTACTGAAGCTAGTGTCTCTGCTGCTGAAGCGAATGAGTATAAATTTATGATTATCTGTTCACCGGCTCAAGCTTATTATGCTGGAGATGTAAGTGTTCTTGTATCAGAAAAATATAGTAGATCTGCCAATGGCGGAGTTGGGTATGCCAAAGCTGCTGGAAATTATGCTGCGCAGTTCTATCCAACTAATTTGGCTAAAAAGAAAGGATATCAACAAATGATTTGGACCGATGCTGACACGCATGAATACATGGAAGAGGCAGGAACAATGAATATATTTTTTAGAATTAATGATACTTTGTTAACGGCACCAATTAGCGATCGAATTCTTGACGGAATCACGCGTAAAAGTTTATTAACATTAGCCGAAAAAGAAGGTCTTACTACCGAGGTACGACCGATAAAGGTTAGTGAAATTGTAGCGGCTGCTAAGGATGGAAGCCTTAAGGAGATGTTTGGTGCTGGTACCGCTGCAGTCATAAGTCCGATAAAGGCTTTTGGTCACAAAGAAAATCATTATGAGATAAAACGTCCAGAAAAGAGTTTTGCTTCGCTTCTTAAAAAGAAACTAATGGATATCCAATATAATTTAACTGATGATCCATATGGATGGAGAGTAAAGGTGTAAGTATACATCTAGTGTAATAATAAAAAGCCCTTTAAAGAAATTTCTTTAAAGGGCTTTTTATATCAGCCTTCTAAAATCTTTTTTAGATTGGGTTTAAAATAATTTGGGCCTTTAAGAACTTTCCCATCTTCTCTGTAGACAGGATTGCCATCATCGTCTAATTTACTCATATTACTACGTTGAATCTCATCAAACACTTCTTCAATTTTATGTTGTAAACCATGTTCAATTATAGTTCCGCATAAAATATAGAGCATATCTCCCAAGGCATCTGCTACTTCTATAAGATCATTATTTTGAGCTGCTTCGAGATATTCTTCGTTTTCTTCTTTCATTAACTCAAAACGCAATTTATTTTTTGGATCTCCCAAATTGGCGATAGGATGCTCCTGATATCCAATTTTGAAAGCGGTATGAAATGCTTGTACCGCAGTTATTTTATTTTTCATGGTGTAAAATTTTATGATAGTGCGCTATTATTTTAACGTAACTAGAACCTAAGTTTTATCTTTGTCTTAAAAATAGACATCTATGTTTAGTTCGGGTCAATTGTTATTTGCAGCTTGTTTTGTAATTGCTTTTATCGTATTAATGTTTTTTGCGTATCAAAAGGATATAAAATTACATCGCAAATATTATAAGGGTAGTTTTTTAATTTTAGTTGGTTTTATTTGTTTTATCTTAATTCTCTTTGGTTTAAAGACGTATCTCAAAAATTAAATAGGATGCCAACAACACCCTATTTAATCATACATCAAATTTACAAAGACTATTAATTAACTTCTGGTAAGAAGTTGTACTGTTTGCTATATGTTATCATTTGTGTAACAAAATCTTTTGGTTGTGTAACCTTGATAGCTGTTATTTCTCCTGCATCATTTGTTTCTGGAACCAAAACTGGATTAACAAATCCACTGTATGGCGCAGATTTGAATTGTTCATTACGTTGTAGTACTTCTTTATGGATTGCTTGATCTACTTTTACTCCGTAACCCTCAACCAAAGCTTCGGCAGCAGCATAATCGCCTTCGGATTTGATACGTTGAGTTTCTCGCAATAATTCTCCAAAAATTGCTCTCAACTTAGTGTAATCCTTTATATCAAAGTAAGTTTTCTCATCCCGTGTTATTTTTTGAATTACACCTTCCTTTTTTCCTTTTTCAAACGCCCAAGCACTTACCCACTGTCGGTTACGCATATGTGCCTCTTCGACATCATCTCCAATATTGAGACGAATCAATTGTGTCATTAATCCATTTCTAATATAACCATCATAGGCTGCTTTACCAACTTTTTCCCAATCATCAACCAGACCTAATTCTTGTAATTTTGGATCCATCAGATAAAACAAACCAACCAAGTCAGCTCTTCCTTCTTCCATTGTTGAGGCATAGTTTTTTAAGGTTTCTTTGGTTTCACCTACACCTGGATTTAGCTTACCAGAGGCATGTCCAATAACTTCATGTAAAGCTGTATGCAATTTATCAGCCAATTGACCATACTGCTCTTCTAACGCCAGTTCTTCTTCATCATGAACAAATTCTTTAAGTCTACCTGTATTACCTGCATTATTGTAAGCATTAATTATATTACCTAAAGAAACTGACTTAGAACCAACCGCAGCGCGAATCCAATTAGCATTTGGTAAATTCACACCAATTGGTGTGCTTGGAGAAGCATCTCCTGCCTCACCTGCTACGGTAACCACTTTATAAGTAACTCCAACAACACTATCTTTTTTATGTGCATCCATTAATGGAGAGTTATCCTCGAACCACTGTGCATTTTGTGACAAGACAGCCATCTTCTCACTCATATCAAAATCTTTGATCTGAACAATCGTCTCGTAGGATCCTCGATATCCTAAAGGATCATTATAAACTTCTATAAAACTGTTGATATAATCAATATTACCCTCGGTAGCAGCAGTCCACGCAACATTGTAATCATCCCATACCTGTAGATCTCCTGTTTTATAATATTCAATCAACAAGCCAATTGCATTCCCTTGAGCTTCGTTTTCGGCAACTTCTTTAGCTTTTTTAAGCCATTTGATAATTTCATCGATTGCTTGTCCATATAAACCTCCTGATTTATAAACTCGCTCTTTTAAAACTCCATTTTCTTTAACTAACTGAGAATTTAAGCCAAAAGATAATGGCTTATTGGGGTTAGGAGATTTCATTTTGGCGTAAAAATTAATTACATCCTGATTTGTAACCTGAGGACCATAAAAATTAACTGCGGACATCGCAACATTATCAACACCTTTGGACTGATTTACTTTTTTGGCATCCCTATCATTAAAAATTACCTCAAAAGCAGCTTTTGATAATTCGGTATTTGTAGCAGCTAATAAGGTACTCAAATAATCTTTATCAAAACTAGGTTTTATTTTGTCATTACTGTAGTGATGATGAATTCCATTAGAGAACCAAATTCTCTTAAGATAAGTTTCAAAAGCCTTCCAATTGGCATCATTCTTATCACCACTGTAAGTAACATACACATTCTCTAAGGCTTTTCTAATCTTCAAGTTGTGGCGATAGTTTTGATCCCACATGATATCTCTACCACTTAAACCCGCTTGTGTAAGATAATATACTAATTTTTGTTCCTTAAGACTGAGATTTTCCCATCCAGAAATCTGATATCTTAAAAGCTTAAGATCTGCAAATTGCTCTACAACATAATCAAATGTATCTTCTGAACTAGCCTCGACAGAACTACTCATTTCTAAATTATTTACTTCTTTTGGATCGTTTTTACAACAGATTACCAATCCAAGTAATGCTAATAAAATTATTAATTTACTAAGTTTCATACGAATTTTAAATTGTTTACAACAAATGTAAGAAAATTAATAGTTCTTATACTATGGTTAATAGTCCTTAGCATCCATCATTACTAATGCCTTTTACGATTTGAAATTCTAAAAATTACTACTTAGCATATTATTAAACTTCTTGAATTAAGCAAAATTTTACAAATACAAAATTGCGTATATTAGCTGATTGAACAACGTAAACTAACTATCATGAAAATTATCAAATATTTATTCTTCCTTTTACTGCTAGTTATCATAGGTGGGGTAATTTATATTGCAACCATTAACGGAAACTTTCAAGTAGAAGAAAGTAAAGTTATTGATGCCCCAGATGAACTTATTTTTAATACTATTAACGAATATAAAACTTGGGAGGCTTGGGGGCCTTGGATGGATAATAGTGATGATTTTATCATGAGCTACCCCGATCAAACTAGTGGTGAAGGTGCTTCGTATAGTTGGAAAAGTGAATCCAAAGGTGATGGAAGTATGAAAACGTTAAAAACTGCTCCTTTTAGCAGTATAGATCAATCCGTTACATTTATAACACCTGTGGGAGAAAGTACGAGTGATATCTATTGGAAATTAGAAAAAATTACTGGAAATAAAACTAAAGTAACTTGGGGAATGAAAGGGGAGCAATCGTTTATGGAAAAAGCGTTTTGGCTTACTCAAGATAGTACCGTCTCCTCAACGCTTCGTCCTATGTATAAAAAAGGATTAAAAAATCTTTCAGAATACCTTAAGGATCAAATGAAAGTATATTCTATAAATGTTGATGGTATAACCGAACATGGTGGTGGATTTTACATGTATAATGCAACCGCATCCTCTATCGCGTCCATACCTCAAAAAATGGCTCAGATGCTTCCAGCCGTAAAAGCGTATATGCGACAAAATAATTTGCCTCAAACGGGGATGCCGTTTACTTTATACAATGAATTTAATGAGGAACAAGGAACTGCCATTTTTTCAACTGCAATACCCACAAGAGATAAGGTAGTTACACCAAAAGAGAGTGCTGTACTTTGTGATTTCTTACCTCGACAAAAAGCTGTTAAAATAAGTTTGACAGGGGATTATATTAATTTAAAGGAGGCTTGGAATGCAGGATATACATATATCGCCGAAAATAATTTGGAAACTGAAACCAGTCCTGCTTTTGAAGTTTATAAAATTGATCCTGAATTACAACCGAACCCTGCAGAATGGGTCACAGAGATTTACATTCCTATAAAATAAATATACAGGCAGCTGTATTTTTAAGATCTACAGCTGCCTTTATTCAAACTTTTTAATGAAAAATGTTTTCCTAATTTTTATTGGGGGCGGCGCAGGAAGTGTACTGCGATTCTTGATAAGTAAACTGCTCAACAACTCTTGGTTCGATTTACCTTTAGGAACCTTTGTAGTTAATGTTGTAGGGAGTTTTTGTATTGGGATAATTCTAGGAGCTACCTTAAAAACAACGACCACAAATACTTCTCTTATTTTTTTACTTGCCACAGGCTTCTGCGGAGGTTTTACTACTTTTTCTACGTTTGCCTATGAAAATCAATACTTTTTAAAAAACGGTGATTTCAGCTCTTTTGCCATATACACTTTGGGTACAATTACAGTGGCAACTGCAGCCGTGTTTATAGGTGTGTTTTTAGCTAAATAATTCTGTTATACAATATCTTATACTATAGTTAAGTACAACTTATATAACTGATCAATTGAAAAGAATTTATTATAGAAATTATTAAACTAACGAATCATACCATAAGGCTTTAAATACAACCAAACTATCCTTTTGAATAACATGTTGATACTAAGAGCTCTTTTTTGAACTATAGCACATTTGATTTGTATCAATAAAATACCAATACAAAATGTGCTTATTAGTATCAAGCTAGTTGTTGACTATATACTTATCATTTTTTTTTACACCAGCCAATACTTCCAAATCAAGATGGTTCTCTTTTGGTGGCATAGGACAAGAATAGCGCTGATTATATGCACAATAGGGATTATATGCTGTATTAAAATCTATTAAAATCGTATCCCCTTCAGGAATTGTAAGATCAATATATCTACCGCCAATATAACTACTTATACCATTTGATAAATCGGTAAAAGGAAGAAATAGATACTCTTCATATTCTGCCTGCGTCTTTAATTCTTGATTTTGGTAAATATTTAATCGATATGGTATTTTGTTAATTTTAAAATGCACTTCGCCATATTTAACGTAAATAGACTCGCTTTCTGTACTTGTCTTCATCATGAATGGAGATTCAAATGGTGTACGCACAAATTTGGCTTTGATACTAAAAGCAGTGTTTATCTCAAAAAACTCCAACGCTTCAAATGAAGAAAGCTCCTTTTCGGGCAAGGGACTGGTGTCTTCAGAAATAAATTTTTTATTCAAATCATTTTGAAAAGATATGATTCGCTTGATAGCTATAGAATCTTGAGCCGATCCTATTATACCTATAAACAACATACTTATCAATACAATTTTATTCACGTCTTTTATTTTTTTTGCAAAAGTACAAACCATTAAAACATAACGAGTTAATATTATCAAAAATTATATGATTTATAGTAATTTTACTACTTTTTATTTTAACTCGAAGATAGTCACATTTTGAAAACATTATTAACAAAATATATTGAGTCATTCTCTGGACTATCTCGTGAAATCTGGTGGTTGGCATTAATTACATTAGTCAATCGTTCTGGTGCTATGGTAATTCCATTTTTATCCTTATATCTCACTGATGATCTTCATTTCAGTCTTCCTCAAGTTGGTTGGATCATGACCAGTTATGGTTTAGGATCTTTTGCAGGTGCTTGGCTTGGGGGTAAACTAAGTGTTATCGTAGGGTATTACAGAGTAATTTTAGGTTCTTTATTTCTTACAGGTATTGGCTTTATGGTGATTCAATATCTACAAAGTTTTTGGAGTATATGTTTTGGTTTCTTCCTATTAGTTTTGGTAGCAGATACAGCGCGCCCAGCATTTTTTTTAGCGTTGAGTGCTTACAGTAAACCAGAGAATAAAACACGATCTTTAACTTTAATTAGACTTGCTATTAATCTCGGCTTTTCTATGGGACCAGCTGTTGGTGGACTTATTATTGCAAGTGTTGGTTATTTTGGTTTGTTTTGGATCGACGGGATTACTTGCATAGTTGCGGGATGTCTTATGCTCTACACCCTTAATCCTAAAAGAACTAAAGAGGTAGATAAAGAAATTGTTGTAAAAAACCCGCTTCCTGCACATAAAGATTGGGTTTACATACTTTTTTTAATTTCCTTGGCTATCTTCGGATTTATTTTTGTTCAATATTTTTCAACAGTACCGCTATATTATAAGGAAATTTATAAATTGAGTGAAGAAAATATAGGATTGTTATTGGGGCTAAATGGTGGCTTAATTTTTATTTTTGAAATGCCATTAATAGCTTATCTCGAAAAAACGTCTCTTTCAAAATTAACACATGTAATAATTGGATCCGCATTAACCGGGTTAAGTTTTCTTTTATTGTTGATAAGCCCTTGGGCAGGTATACTGATAGTAGGAATGGCTGTGGCGACTCTAGGAGAAATGATATCATTTCCATTTGGCAATGCTTTTGCCCTAGAACGTGCTAAACTTGGTAAGCAGGGTGCATATATGGGTTTGTACAGTATGTCTTTCTCTATTGCTCATATTTTAGGTCACAATACGGGTATGCGTTTGATCGAGAATTTTGGGTATACTTTTACTTGGATTACAATGGCTCTACTAACGCTAGTAGCTATACTGTTACTATATATTATAGAATTAATTTTAAAGAGGCAGCGACATTAACTATGACAAAAAGAGTTCTATTATATTGACCTTTATAAGATTATTGTACTTGATGGGTAGAATTTTTATAGAATAATACTTTGGCGAGTAAAGAGATTATTAAGAAATCTAAGGTTACTATAAAAAGGATTCTTACCACCTCAACTCCCGTAAAATCAAAGCCTCCAAATCCAATTAGTCCTGTTATAATTGATGATATTAAAAAATGTATAGTGTATTTTTTCATGATTTAAATTTTATTCAAAAATCAAAAAAAAATAGCCAGACACCACATAACGTTATACTAATTAATAGAATATTAACCAGATAATCATAAAGTTAACAATAAGTGTGTTAAAATTTAACGATAAAATATTAAATGAAAAAGCGCTCATATGAGCGCTTTATTCTGATAGGGCAAATTATATACTCTCTTCAGTCGTTAGATTTGGGGTCTTCTTACCAATGTCCTCACATATAATCTGATCCTGATATTCATATTAGTTAAAACGTTACATTAAGTCGTCACATAACAAACAATTCTAATATCACATAAATACCTTTAACTTTTTGTATAACTTAAAGATAGGAAAATTATTCTTACACTTTGAATTTTTTATAAAAAAAATTCAAAATTAAAACGTTAATAAACATATTTTATCGACAAAATACACTTTTTATTCAAAATTCATACATATTTGTTTTCACAACTCATAGCTTATAATATTACTTTTATTTAAAAAACTATTACTTTTCTTTTAAAGTCGTCTAATAATAGGATTATTCTCTATTAGACTACTTAATATTATGTGCGTCTTAGCTTCTCCATATGTTATAAGACTATCAATAAATTCTTGAAGATGTATTTGATCTTTTAAAACGACCTCCATAATAATATTTTCATTCCCTGTAATACGATAACAGCTCAAAACCTCATCAAACTCTTTTACTTTTATTAAAAAAGGTTGCAATCGCCCCATAAAGGCTTTGAGGGTTATAATAGCTTTAAGTTGATAGCCAACCTTAAAGTAAGAAATTTGAGTACCATAACCCTTTATTATATCTTCATCTTCCATTCTCTTAATTCGCTCAGCGACAGCTGGAGAACTTAAACCTATTTCCCTCCCGATCTCTGCATTACTAATACGTGCATTTGCTTGTAAAAGCTTTAATATTTTCCAATTTACAGTGTCCACTACTCTTTTTAAGTTTAAAGGATTAAAAAATTACTTTATTAAGCAAAATAGCGATTTTACTTTAAATTCAATACCATACACCTGTTTAGATCTTGTATTTTTATATGCATCAAATATGAAAAACTCTTCTAGACATACAAAGCTATATAAAAAGGCTCACGATATTTTACAACTATCGAGACAAATAGCTTCATATCTCACACATGATTTTGTACCCTTAGAAAATGATGGAAGTGAAAACCCCCATATTTATTTTACTGGGGATATCATAAAACACTCGAATGGACTTTATCCAGAAATTTTAAAAGCCGAAAATCAAATTTTTCAAGAGGATCGAGTAAAATCTGCAAACACACTTTATAAGCTCACACAACGTCTAACCCATTCTTGTGAACGTTTAGAAAAAAGTAACAGTAATGGGAAAGATTTCATTATTTTACTTCGAAAAGAAATTAAAAAATTTCGTCGATTGCAACGTGGTTGGATGATGAACTTGTAATCTCAACTAATCTACCTAAAAAAAATTAAAGCCTTGTCTATTTTGTATAGACAAGGCTTTTTGTAAAGAAAATTTTGTACTACAAGTTTACATATTTCTTCGATATTGACCCCCAACCTCAAAGAGAGCTGCAGTTATTTGACCTAGAGAACATACTTTTGTAGCTTCCATCAATACTTCAAAAATATTTTCGTTATGAATTGCGGCATATTGTACTTTATCCAAAGCCTCTTTGGCCACAGATTCTTTTGCCTTTTGTAAATTTTTTAAAATTGTAATTTGGTATTGCTTTTCCTCTTCTGTAGCACGAATTACCTCTCCTGGTGTCACTGTAGGAGAACCTTTTGAACTTAAAAAAGTGTTTACACCAATTATCGGAAATTCACCATTATGCTTCAATGTTTCATAATATAAACTTTCTTCTTGTATTTTACTTCTTTGATACATGGTCTCCATGGCACCAAGTACACCGCCACGCTCAGTGATACGGTCAAATTCTGTCAATACTGCTTCTCCTACAAGATCGGTAAGCTCTTCGATTATAAAAGATCCTTGAATCGGATTTTCATTTTTTGCAAGACCTAATTCTTTATTAATGATTAATTGTATTGCCATAGCTCTACGAACGGACTCTTCGGTTGGTGTGGTAATAGCTTCATCATAAGCATTCGTATGTAATGAATTACAGTTATCGTAGATTGCATATAACGCTTGTAGGGTTGTACGAATATCATTAAAATCAATTTCTTGAGCATGCAGTGAACGTCCAGAAGTTTGAATGTGATATTTTAACATTTGTGCTCTAGAATTTGCGCCATATTTGTTTTTGAGTGCTTTTGCCCAAATTTTTCGCGCTACCCTGCCGATTACTGCATACTCAGGATCAATACCATTAGAGAAAAAGAACGATAAATTTGGTCCAAATTTATTAATATCCATCCCTCTACTCAAATAATACTCGACATAGGTAAATCCATTTGCTAAGGTTAGCGCTAATTGAGTAATTGGATTAGCTCCAGCTTCGGCTATATGATAACCCGAGATTGAGACCGAGTAAAAGTTACGAACCTGTTTTTCTATAAAATATTCTTGTACATCTCCCATAAGTCGCAATGCGAATTCGGTAGAAAAAATACAGGTATTTTGCGCTTGGTCTTCTTTTAAAATATCAGCTTGTACGGTTCCACGAACCACATTAAGAGTTTTTTCTTTAATCTCTTGATATACCTCTTTTGGTAGTACTTGATCTCCTGTAACACCTAATAAAAGTAAGCCTAGCCCATCATTCCCTTTTGGTAAATCTCCTTGATACTGTGGACGATCTACTTGCTTATCTTTATATATTTTTGAAATCTTAGCTTCAACCTCTTGTTCTAATCCATTTTCTTTAATATATTTTTCACAATTCTGATCGATTGCAGCGTTCATGAAAAATCCTAAAAGCATGGGTGCTGGACCGTTGATAGTCATACTCACAGATGTCATTGCGTGCGATAAGTCAAAACCAGAGTACAGTTTTTTAGCATCGTCCAAACAACAGATAGAAACTCCTGCATTTCCTATTTTTCCATAAATATCTGGACGCAAATCAGGGTCATTACCATATAATGTTACCGAATCGAAAGCTGTAGACAATCGTTTTGCTGGCATTCCTAAGCTTACATAATGAAATCTCCGATTTGTACGCTCGGGGCCTCCTTCACCTGCAAACATTCTTGTAGGATCCTCTCCTGTTCTTTTAAAAGGGTATAGTCCCGAAGCGTATGGAAACTCTCCTGGTACATTTTCTTGCAAACACCATCGTAAGATATCGCCCCATGCTTTGTACTTAGGCAATGCGACTTTGGGTATTTGACTGTGAGAAAGAGATTCTGTATGTGTTTCTATTTTTATCTCTTTATCGCGTACTTTAAACGAATATATAGGATCTTTATATCGCTGTACTTTTTGACCCCAATTAATTAAAATTTCCCAATTATAAGGATCAAGGTTAAGCTTAACTTTTTCAAACTGATCAAATAGTAGTGTTAAAAAAGAACGCGTTTCGTCTGTAACATGTGTCAATAGTAACTCCTGATTAACACCTGTTTTAGTGAGAAAATCATGATCTGAAATTTTTAAATCTATAACTGATAAAATAGTTTGCCCGATACCATATAAACGTTGTGCTACATCAACCTGAGTATTAACAACAGTATCATACGAACGATTACTCTCTGAAATCTCGGATAAATATCGTGTTCGACTTGGTGGAATCACAAATATCTTTTCTGACATTTCTTCAGAAATATGAAAATCTGATGCAAGTGATGCACCTGTTTTCTCGACAATTTTATCCATGATTGCCTTATACAGCGTATTCATTCCTGGATCATTAAACTGTGATGCAATGGTACCATATACTGGCAGATCATCTTGCGGTGTATCCCACAAATTATGATTACGCACATACTGTTTCTTTACATCTCGTAAAGCGTCTAGAGAACCTCTTTTATCAAACTTATTGATTGCTACCAGATCTGCAAAATCAAGCATATCAATTTTTTCTAACTGTGTTGCCGCACCAAATTCTGGTGTCATGACATATAGTGATGTATCACTGTGTTCAATTATTTCGGTATCCGACTGACCGATACCCGATGTCTCTAAGATAATTAGATCATATTCTGCGGCTTTAAGTACTTCGATAGCTTCGGCCACATATTTTGATAACGCAAGATTTGATTGTCTTGTTGCCAAAGAACGCATATATACTCTGGGAGAATTGATGGCATTCATTCTTATTCTATCCCCTAACAAAGCTCCGCCAGTTTTTCTTTTGGATGGATCAACCGATATGATTCCGATAGTTTTATCTTTAAAATCAATAAGAAAACGTCGCACTAATTCATCTACAAGCGATGATTTACCAGCTCCACCTGTACCAGTAATACCGAGCACTGGAGTTTTTGAGGTTTCATTTTTTATATGAATCTGGTCTAACGCCTTTTTTGCAGTTTCTGGAAAATTCTCGGCAGCAGAGATAACACGTGCTATAGCGCCTACCTCTTTGTTAGATAAATGATTTACCTCGCCGTTGAGACTCTCTCCAATAGGAAAATCTGATTGCATTACCAAATCATTTATCATTCCTTGCAGTCCAAGAGATCTACCATCATCTGGAGAATAGATTCGTGTAATACCATACTCCATTAATTCTTTTATCTCTTCTGGAAGTATAACGCCACCGCCGCCTCCAAAAATTTTTATATGTGTAGCTCCCTTTTCCTTAAGTAGGTCATACATATATTTAAAGTATTCATTATGCCCTCCTTGATAGGATGTCATTGCAATTGCATTAGCATCTTCTTGAATGGCACAATTAACTACTTCTTCAACACTGCGATCATGTCCTAAGTGAATTACTTCAACTCCTGTGGATTGTATAATACGTCGCATGATATTAATTGCTGCATCGTGACCGTCAAAAAGAGAAGCTGCGGTTACAATTCTAACTTTATTCTTAGGTTTATAGGGTGCTATTTGTTCCATCGATAAAAAATACTTGATTTGAAGCTTCAAATTTAAGAAATTCGCATCTATATAGTTCTTTTTTATAGAATATTATAAGAGTTAAATTGCATAAACTATACTTGTAATACTATCTTTTAAAAACCTATTACCAAATTGCCTATCAAATATTTTCAACTTAAATTATAATTGTACTAAAATCAATATCGCAACTTGCTATAAACATTCTTATAAAAGGTAGAGTTTATGCAAACCTTTATAATTTGTAGTATTGCTAGCATCAAATACCCAAAAAACTGAATCTATTTAAAGTATTAAAGATTACAAATTAGGTGTAAGCTGCTATTTTCTCATTAGTAATGTAACTGATAAATCCATGAATAATGCGATTGTTACTAGTTTTTACCACTTTAAAACAAAATGTATAACAAGAAAAACAGTAAATTTGAATTCTCAAATCGAACATGTTTATTTAAATTTATATTATGAAATCCTACTATTTTGCTTTACTACTGGTATTAACAAGTTGTGCAGAGCTTCAACAAGTCGTAAATAATCTACCTCAAACTGGAGTTATTGGAGTTAGTGATTTTGATATTGCTAATGGTTTACGACAGGCGCTTGATAAAGGTATTGATAAGCAAGTTACCAAATTGACCAAACAAGATGGATTTTATAAGAATCAATTGGTAAAGATCATACTTCCTACAGAGTTACAAAAAGTCGATAAAACCTTACGTGATATTGGTTTGAGTAAACTTGCTGATGAGGGGCTTAAAGTTTTAAACCGAGCAGCAGAGGATGCTGTAAAAGAAGCAACTCCTATATTTGTTAATGCTGTCAAACAAATTACTTTTGCAGACGCTCGACAAATTTTGGTAGGGTCTGATAATTCTGCTACTCAATATCTAGAAAGTAGAACCACGACCTCCCTGTATCAAAAATTTAGTCCAGTTATTAACTCTTCATTATCCAAAGTGGGTGCAGATAAGGTTTGGAATACTATTATTTCTCGATATAACACAATTCCTTTTACTAGCGATGTTAATCCAGATCTTACCGATTATGTTACCAAGCAAGCTTTGGATGGAGTGTACAAGATGATTGCGGTAGAAGAAAAGCAAATTAGAACTTCTTTACAGGCGAGAACCACGGACTTATTGAAGCGAGTATTTGCACTTCAAGATTAGATTAAAAAAAGGGATATACACAGACAAAAACACCTAAATTATCTTTGAAATACCTTTTTTGTGTTTCTTTTATATATTCTTAACGATGTTTTGTGAAAATTCTTACACAAGATAGAATAGCTTTGCATTAAAAGAATTTATAAGAAATGATTACTTGGCTCAAAAATAGAAATAGACTTCAGCGATTACGCAATAAATATTGTAGATTGATGAAAAACTCATTTGTAATCGCATTAAAGGATAAGCATAAAAGCGATCAGATTAATACTGAAGCTTGTGCCTTATTAAAAGAGATACGCCGATTAGAAAGTTTTGAGAATTTAACTACACAGCAACACTAAAACTGTTTAAAATCGACAGATAAAATCGACCGAGGTTCGATTAAAAACATCTGCACCCTCTACATTAACAACATGACCAGATTGCATAACAATGGTTAGAAAAGAGTTCGCATGCTCATTTACCACTTTTTTGACGGCTGGTAAAAAAAGGTAATCTTGTTCACCCATAACATATAGTGTAGGGATCGAAATATCCTTGGCTCTAAAAAATCGCAGTAACGGATTGATTTCTGATGTTAATTTAAACCACCTAATAAACTCTTTTTGATAAAGTTTCTTTGCTTCATTTACAAAAAGAATCCTAGACTGTTTATGGTTTTTGCGTGGCATTATAATAAATGCAAAAAACTTATACAAAACCAGATACGGTATGACCGACTTAAAAACGACTCCAAGCCTCATGAGTACTTGGGATCTAAAATTTAATTTGAGAATAGCGCCTCCCATAATCATGCTATCAACACGTTCTGGGTGACGTTCTGCCAAATTACGTATTAAAATGGTACCTAAGGATATCCCGACAAAGTGTGAGGATCTTATATTTTCCTTGTTAATAACCTCGACAATATCGTTTGTTATAACATCAAACGTATACTTTTCTTTAAAAGAATCTTTTAACACTGGTGCTGAATTGCCATGCCCTCGCAAATCTAATAGTAAAATATTAAAGTGTTTTTTAAACTCTCGCAATTGCTTAAACCATATTGAAGAACTCCCACCCGCACCATGGACAAAAGTGACCCACTTTTTACTTGTATTATGACGATAAATATTATAGTGAATCATAAAATACTATTAGAAAGCAAGATACTTGGTATTTTACTTTTGGCAAAAGTATTAACACATTCCTTTGATTTGTTTAGCCATGCCTTATTGTTTTTTGCAAAGATTTAAAGTAACTAAAAGCATACTGTAATCGAGAACCATACCATGAGAAATATTCACCATCTACTAATAATACTCGGGCAGATGGAAACTGAATTTTTAATTCATCGATATGTTTAATCGTAAAGGGATAAGGTTCTGAAGAAAGTAAAATAAGTTCTACATTCTTATAGTTAGTATCGGTTTCAATGTTAAGACAGGGATACCGCTCTGAACCTTCGTACTTATTTTTTAAATTATTTTCTTTTAACAATGATTGGATAAATGTAGATGTACCTGCAATCATCCATGGATTTTTCCAAATAAAATAAAGTACTGTCTTAGGGACAAATGACTGTACATACATTTTAAAATCTGTATGCTCTGCTCTAATTCGTTTAACAATCTCTGCAGCCTTTTCCTCTTTATCAAATAATACTCCATAGTCTGTTATCAATTGTAATGCTGATTTTAACGTTATAATATCTGAAACATGTACAGCATAGTCTTTCTCCAATGTTTCAACTATTTCTTTGGTATTTTCCTCCTTGTTACAAAGAATTATATCTGGCTTTAATTTTTGTATTTTCTCATAATTAATTTTTTTAGTTCCTCCCACGACAACCTTCTTTTTTCTGAGATCTTTGGGATGCACACAAAACTTAGTAATCCCTACTACCTGTGCTTTTAGTCCTAAATCGATAAGTAGTTCTGTTTGTGAAGGAACTAAAGATACAATAGTGGGTACGCTATGGTGCATCTTACCCCTACGCGATAACTGATCAATAAAAGTTTTCATAACGTTGAAAAAAAAGGCTTTCGGATTTTAATTATCTAATTTTTAACACTTTAAATTATTAAATTCCTACAAATATTAGTATATTCTTACTTTATTAATTTAAATCTTGGGGCTATGAATGCAATGTTACTTAATTTAGTACCGTATGGTTTACTTGCGTTTTTTGTATTTTTTATTATCTATGGATTAATTGGATATGTTAAATACGTGTTTAGAGCAAACAGACGTTAAGCAAATTACAGAAGCAGGAATTTATTACAATTAAATTCCTGCTTTTTTAATTAGAATAGTCTCCATTTGTTTTTGAAGAAGGCTCGCCTGTTCCCTAGCTGCTTCAGCAAAATCAGATTCCTTAGAAGCATATAAAATTCCGCGAGAGGAATTAATCAACAATCCAATTTGATCATTAAGTCCGTATTTACAAACTTCAAGTAAACTTCCGCCTTGAGCACCTACACCTGGCACCAATAAGAAGCTGTCTGGAATTATAGTTCTAATAGATTTTAAAAATTCTGCTTTGGTTGCACCTACTACATACATAAGATTTTGAGCATTCTTCCAAGTTTTAGATGTTTCTAATACCTTTTTATATAATTCAACACCCTCTACAGTCTTCGTTTGAAAATCATAGGCTCCTTGATTAGAAGTGAGTGCTAATAAAATGGTATGTTTATTCTCAAAGTCTAAAAACGGTTCTACAGAGTCTTTACCCATATAAGGTGCTACTGTAACCGAATCGAATGCTAAATCTTCAAAAAACGCTTTAGCGTACATGGTACTGGTATTACCTATATCTCCTCGTTTTGCATCTGCAATGGTAAATATCTCTGGATAATTTTGATTTAAATATGAAATAGTTTTTTGTAAAGACTGCCATCCTTTTAAACCATAGGCTTCATAAAAGGCTGTATTAGGCTTATAGGCAACAGCCAAGTGATGAGTTGCATCAATTATTGCTTTGTTAAACTCAAATATCGGATCTTGGTTGTCCAATAAATATTTCGGAATTTTGGCTAAATCTACATCCAAACCAATACAGAGAAAGGATTGTTTTTTGTGAATTTGATCAATTAAATGTTGTGTGGTCATTGTGATAGATGCTATAGTGACTAATTGTTTATTTTATGAACTTGAAGTAACGTATTCTTTTAAATAACTGTATCTATCAGTTAATTTACCCTCTTGGGTCATACGGGCGCGTTCCAAAATACCATTGCTATCATTGTTAAAAAATGCTGGCAATACGTTATCTATAAACATTTGACCAAAACCTTCACTGGCATC
Source organism: Aquimarina rhodophyticola (assembly GCF_042434915.1). Taxonomy (GTDB): domain Bacteria; phylum Bacteroidota; class Bacteroidia; order Flavobacteriales; family Flavobacteriaceae; genus Aquimarina. The sequence goes on along the minus strand of NZ_CP170198.1, from coordinate 365,389 downwards.
TTTTGGTAATTCACATGGTAAATTATCGACAGCCATTACAGCAATTGCTCTTGTATTTTTGAAATTTATCTCTGTACCGCTATCCGGATCAAACCCATAAATAGGTTCTGCAATAGTTGAAGAGCGAATAGTAGTTGCGATAGGACCGTTGATATCACACGATATATCTGCAACTACTTTAATGTTGAAATGTGTGGAAGCTACATCCTCTTTGGTATAAAAAACAGGTGCCCCTTCTCCGTAAAAATGACCTGCAATAAACATATCACTGACCTTTGTAAATCGTAAAAAATCATTTTTATAGTGCTCTGGGTTTTTATAAAAATCAAATTTATCTATCAGTTTGCTATCATCATTCTTTTTCACATACTCCTCTACATCGAGTTGCACATATACGGGTTCTTTAAAGGTTTGATTAAGAAATTGATTAACGGTAACTTCTCGCAATGACATAGCATCCAATATTTCTTTGGCTCCATTACCCACTTTACCCTTACCTGTAAGTACAATTTTTATGGCAGGTAGGTTGATTTGCAAAAGTGCATTAACCAGTGCAGGTTGATCATCTAATTCATTAGCTTTTGGCAATGTAAAATCTTCTGTTTTGAGTCCCCAAGTTCGCACTGCATTGTATGCTCCAACAATACCAGCATAACGCCCAAAACCTATCAGCCTAAAACCTTGTTGATTCGTTATCACTTCGTGATCGTATAGCTCTATTTTTTTTTTGAGAATCGTACGTAGTAACTCTCTATTATAAGGCTGTTTTTTGATTGTATGAGAAAAAAAGAAATATTTTTTATTGGGAAGCAGTGCTTCTTTTGGTACTTCTTTTACACCGATTAAGACATCGCATTGCGAAATGTCTTGAGTTACTTCAAATCCTGCATTTTTATATTCTTGATCAGAAAACACGCGAATGTTAGAACTCTCAACTATAAACCGCGCTTCGGGAAACTGTTTTTTTGCCATAGCTAAATGCTGCGGAGAGAAGACAACGCGACGATCTGGCGGATTTTTACGTTCCTTAATAATTCCGAATGTAATCATATAATTTGGTATGTATTTTGTTTATTTAATTATGAGGTTAAAGATATGACAATTATGACTATCTTTGCCAACTCTTTTTTACTGTTAAAGAGGGAGTTTATTGGGGTCGACTGGTTTTGACAGCGAGACTAATGAGATGGTAAGCACGTCGAGCGCTGGGATATAGCTCGTAAATATCATATTTCAACTTTTTTAAACGGCGAGAATAACTACGCCCTAGCTGCATAATCTGAATTTTAGTAGGATAATGCCTCGGTCTACAAGGTAGACAAGCAGGATACTCTTCAAAAGCCTTGGTTTATGGCGTTTGGTTTTGAGTATCGTAAAAATAAACCTAGAAACCAAAGGATCTTGATTTGGTTTTGAAATTAATTGAGAATAAGCTGTGCGTTGGTAGTTTTTGACCGGCAAGCAGACGAAAATCTAAACAAAAACTAAGCGTGTAGAAAGCTATTTGATTACTTGTTTGGACGAGGGTTCGAATCCCTCCGACTCCACTACAAACCTGCCACTTGGCAGGTTTTTGTTTTTTCGGGGGATTCGGCCAATGCGCCATCTGGCTCCTTCACTAAAAATGTCCACAGGACCTTTTTTAACTCTCGGCCCTCTCCTACTATTAGAACAACTCCTAACATCACATAAATTATAATCTCGCTTTGAAAGGATTCGGTTTTTTCTTTTTCCTTGTCTTTTTGAGACTCAATTAACCTACGGGTTTCTTCTTTAAATTCGTTTGTTGATCAAGTAATTCTAATTGATCTGATTAATTTGTCTTTCTATTCAAAAATTGAATTTTATACTTTGAATCAATATGGTCTTATATAAACTTCCCATCTCTATATAAAAAAGATAGGAAGTTTATTTAAATAATCTATTCTTTCAGCAATTTAGTTATAATGATAGCATCGTCTTTAGCGTACACTTTGACAAAATATATGCCTGGGAGTAAGTTATTCATATCAAGTTTTGCAGTAACTTGTTTTTCATGTAGAGATCTAGACGCAACTTCTTGACCATCAAAACTGTATATTTTCACCTGATATGCTAAAAAAGACAGGTCTTTCAAATACACCACATCTCTAACTGGATTTGGATATATAGAAATTTTTGCTTTTCTCATTTCCTGGGGGAACAACTTTCTAGCGAGTTTGTTATTACTGGTTGTAATTACCAATTCAGGTTTTATAGTTCCTTCTTTTGACCAGAAACTCACATCATCCCCTGAAAATTGCTCTACAATTAAACTCAATTTATCACCAACGGTAATACTATTAAGGTTCCAAATATAAGTCCCATTTACAGTATATGTAGTATTTTTTGAAGCTAACAAATTTTCTTTACTTGGTTTATTGCTATTAGAAAGATTAAATTCTGTCCAATTAGTACTATTTCCCAGATATACGTTAATATTGCCGTTTCCAGAATCAGAATCCACAGTAAGCTTGAGTTCAGCACTGCTTACATCTCCATTAATCGTGCTTAGATCAAACATTAAATAGCTTGTCCTTTTACCTGTTTCTACTCTAACATTTGCAGTATTGAATCTTGTACTACCTTGTAGGTAAACATCATGTATAGGAGCATGGTTGGTTTTAATAGATTGATTGTTTTGCACAGTTAATATGAAAAAAGCTTCTGATGTATTACCTTCATTGTCTGTAGCCACTGCCTTTAAATTATAATTTCCTGCCACAAGATTTGATAATATTACATCATTTTGATCGAGATTTTCTGTTCCCCATTTATAGGGAGCTACACCTTCCTGTCTCACCAATATATCATTGATATATAGTTTAACATTCACTATAGTCCCATCACTATCTGAAGCATTCACGATCACTCCTAGGTCATCTCCTTGATCAAATTGGTTATTAGTTGGACTTTGAAAACTAACAGTTGGTGGCGTAGTATTCTTTACTGCACTAAAGTCATTTTTAGTACAGGGCAATGCAAGTGCATTATAATTACCAATTCCGTTCCATCTAAAAAAAACATTCGTTCTACCATTTCCTCCTTTAGCTCTCAATTTCACATACACATCTCCGTTACTAGCTATAAAATACGCAAGATCTTTTGAAGCCTCTATTTCGGCTTTAGATGTTAGTTTCTTAATGTTGGATCCGCTCACTTTAAATCCACTAAGTTTTCCAAACCCCTTAAAATTCACTAAAGTTAGATCACCTGGATCTCCCCGATACCAAATAAGCTGTATTTTTTTACTACTTGGAATTTTAGACAAGTAATAATTATATGTAAATCCTTCGTTGACAAATAGTCCTGCTTTATAGGTTCCTTTAGTCGATCCTGATTCGTATAAACAAGCATTATCTGTACCTGGTTTTGTTCGTACTATCGATATGGCTGGATCATTCCCCATTCCTTGTAACCATAAGTTCCCAAGGTAATAATCTGATCGAGCCATATTTTTCCAGGAGGGATGTCTGTATTCATGTCCATCTCTATAAAAAGAAACATCCCTAACCAGTGTGGTATGGGCTTTGCCTAAGAATCCGCCATCATAATCCTTAAAACCTAATGCTACCTTTCTAGGACGAGCGTTAGGGGCTAATTTTACAAATGTAAATGGAAAGGGTTCTGAAAATCCTTTGGTAGTTCCTTTAAAAATAGGATTCAAATTTTCGGTAGCACCCACTCCTTCTTTCTGTTGCATCATTTTAGCGTTTTCGAGGTTCCAACCTTCGAAATGACAATCGATATGTCTTCCTGGACCATCATAAAACTTATAGAATTCTCGCGTGCCTTTGAAAACACCCAGACTTGTATCTACATTAAAAAGACTATTCTCAATGGTAATGTCAGATGCAAGCATCGTAATGGTTTTGTTATCAGTGAAAATACAGTTTCTGTACACCACTTTTGTAGGATCCCCCTTAACACCTAACCCACTATATATGGCTTGATCATTTCCATAAAACAAACCGTTTTGTATATATTGGTCAGTTCGTATATCCCATCCAAAATTAGTTTTTATAGAATGATTATCGTTTAATTGATCAAAAACGTCCCAACCATTCATACAGGTATGTGCTACAAAACCATCAAATTTACCTAGTGGTTCCTTCCAAACGACCATTCGATTATAATAAGAAAGATTTCTAGAGTCAAACATAGGACCTTTTTCAGGAAAGGCAAACCAGAATCCTGTTCCTTCTGTACCTGCTGCTACATTATTCTCAAAATAGTTATTTGGATTGGTAATCCAGTATGAAGCTGGCGTTCTGTTTTGAAGAGTATTAAATTGATTATCAGAAGGTGTAACTTCTTCTCCTTTTTTTGGACGCCTAGTTACAAAAATTACATTATTTTTTATGGAATTAAAACGTTCGCCTCCATCTTCAAAAAATATACCGTGACCAATATGATCATAAGCAAATATACCATCTACTGTTACATAGTCTGTACCATGAATGGTTACCGCTCTATTAAATGATCTGTGTACGCTACTATTTCTTAAATAGCTGCCTTTTGCTTTGTCCTCGTTTAAATGCCAGTGAAATGGATACCTCCCTAAAATTCCTTTTTGGCCCATTTTGTAAAGTTCTACATGCGCTACATGCGCAATAGAATTCTTCATAAGCATAATGTGACCTCCATAACCATTGGTTTCATTAGCACCATTCATTTTCCCCTGAATTTTTATATAATGAGATAGTAAACCCACTTCACCCTGTATATTCACCTTCCATGTTTTTCCATCTCTAGCTCTGGTATAAGACTTTGATCCTCCTATATGTTTATGTTTCAAAGGTGTTTTTAAGGTAAGCGTTCTTTTATCCCTACTAATGGCTGTGATTACAGCTTCATCAACATTATTCCAAGCCTTTGATCGTCCACTGGCTAACCCTGTAGCAGTTAACGCAATTTTATCTCCAACTTCCCAATCAACAGCATTGATCAAAGTAATTTGTGTAGCTCCGACATTGGCAGTAACGGCAAGGTTTGTCCAACTCTTTCTATTTTTTCCATGTAGTTCTAGACTACCTCCACCCATTACCATGATGCCTTTATGTGATGCTGGAGCATTATTAAACTTATCTCCTTTTAAAGTTATTACGCATTTTTCTTTTGCAGCATAGGGTCGAGATATTGTACCTATTTCAAATTTTCCAGAAATTATAATACTTTGAGTTTCTAGATTAATCCAAGCATCATTATTTTTCCAATTGATAGCATTTACTACACCATTGACCTTAATGGTCCTTGCTCGGCATGTTCCTGCTAGAGTTATTTTTCTACCCACAGGAATTACTACATCATCATTTATTGTGGGGAGTTTACCGTTAGGCCAAATACGAGGTTGATTCCAAAGTCCATCGGCCACAGGTTGTAGGGTGGTTAAATTATTGGACGAAGTACACTCAATAGTCGATGTAATTTTGAATGGGATATTATTGTATACTTTATCAATCGTAAAAGACAAAACTATTTTAAAGGATAGAATTGAAAAAAGTAACGCAATTAAAAACTGATAATTTTTACACACTTTTATATCAAAACCCATTTGATTTTTTGAGAAATTTATCATGATTTATGTATATTAACATTTTAATCTTCGCATAAAAATTCTTGATGTATCAGACTGATTCATCTATGTATTAGATTTCTAAAATTTGTAAAATTCCATCGGAAAACTGTATTATTTTCCGATGGAACTTGAACTATAATTACTTTTTTATAAAATGTAGTGACGTATTTACATCCTTACCTTTTATTTTTAAAATATAACTTCCCACATCTAACGTTTCTACTGGTAATTGATATTCATTTACCTCTTTGACATTTTTGTGTAAAACCACTTGTCCAATTAAACTTAATACTTGAATTGATACTTCCTTATTTTTAATACCTTTAATTAACAAAATACCGTTCTCAACTGGATTTGGATATAATTTTATGTTCAGAAGATTTTCTTTTGGAATAGAAACTTTTTTTAAGATTTTTAAACAGGAAGGTGGAGTAGCCGAATTACTAAAATAAAGCATAAAATCCTTATCTTTTGATTCCATAATAAAATTATCACCATCCTTTGTTACCCAATATTCCCCATCTAATCCTACAATATCAGTATTGATTAAAGTAACCTCAGGTTGAGCATTCTTTAACTGATAACTCATTATATTAGAGAGATTCATGTGCAAATTATGAATTTTACCATCTGTATTAATCGCAAATTTATAAAGCGTATTATACACAGGATCCCAATGAATTGTAAGTTCTTTGAAATTATTTAGGCCCAGAACTTCTTTTCCTGCAAAGTGAACATTTGTATATGAACTATTATTCATAGCAGGGATACCTTTGGTATTTGGCATATTAAAAGAACAGCCTCTATTGTTACCACTCTCATCATTACTTACTAGTGTTATGTTTTCAGATGGGTCTATAATAGAGCTTATAGGATTACTAATTAAAACCTCAGTTACAACTTTTAAAGTAAAAGTAGTCTCCGCCGTTGCTCCATCATTATCTGTAGCTACAGCTGTTATGATATGGTTACCTACAGACAAACCTAATAACTCTCCAACATTATTGCCTCTTCCCCACTTGTACGGAGCTGTACTCTCTTGACGAACTAATCTGTCATCAACAAATAATTTGACGTTACTTATCGAACCATCACTATCAGATGCGTCTACCTCTAGTTCAAAATTTGTATATCCTTCTTGAATTGTAGTATTCTCTGACAAAAGAGCAAATGATACGATTGGAGCTTGATTCTCATCTAAATTAGAGGTCTTTTTAGTTATTAGTAGCACCCAGTCTTTATTACCATTATTTGGGGCGTTTCCAAGAGGTCTTTTACCCCCACCATTAATAGTTGTGACAGAACCATCGACAAGGTTACCACCATTGCGAGGGTCATACCATTTTACAGTATAACTACCTCTCTGACCTATTAGATTAAGACTCGTACTACCTCCCTCCTTTAAATACACGACGTAGGCTTCTCCTTGTTTTGCATAACAATAGCTGCTAGCATTGGAAGACAAAGAATTATTATTTTTCATTTGTGTTAAAGGAAGTTCTGCTATATCAAAAAATCGAATCGCATAGCGAGGATAGTCCCACCATTTATCACGACTTCTAAAATCCTGCAGAGTAAGATCAGAATGTTCTTGTAAATAACCAAAATACCACTCATTTCCCCATCCACCTGCAAGTAAAGTACCCCACAGTGCATTTTTTCTTCCATCAATGTGCGAATTTCCTGGATTATTATCTGGGCGAAGCGCCTGACCGGCATCACCAGGTTCATCACAAGCAATCGCCCATTTTTTACCTTCACTTTTAGATTTATCTACCCCTTCTTTTACTTTACCAAAAACGCTACTAAAATTAGGTTGATTGGTCTGTAAGGAAAACCCTGTTAGTTTTGATTGATTGCCAAGTAAATGATCTGGAAAATCATTTGGATATGTATGGATAACAATATGATGTTTATAAGGATCATTTTTATAAAAATACGCTGCCATAGCTTTTTGTTGCTCTGGTGATTGATTTATAGGTTGCGGTCCAACCCCATTTTCCTCGCCAAGATTCCAGTTTAAAGCTAAATTATAACCAAATCTAGCTATTAATTCTCTGTAATACAGTTTGCGTTGTACACCTGTATTTCCTCCATCTAGTAATGATTCATTTTCGGTTTCTTGGGTTTTAAAATGTGCAAAAATTCCATTCTTTTGCATATGCTCAACTACGATAGCCCATTGCGAAAGTTTTGATACATCCATTCGCGTACGTTGATTACTACTCACATATGGGTATACATTTTCATCATCACCATCAATATTCATGGTAAGAAAAGACATAGAATTTAATCCTTCACTAGCAACATAGTTAACAGCACCGATCAATCCTTTACCTTTTCCATTTTTCCAAGTAGGATTACCAGAATTCCAATCTCTTATGTGTGGTCGATAATCTTTTCTTCTATTTCCTACGTTGGGTGTGTTGTCAAAATCATTATAAGCAAATAAATTTTCAGGTGAATCAGGTCCTTGTTTTATCATATACTCACCTGTTTCAGCGAAACGCAAATAATGTTCGCCTACATATTGTAAACGACCTTTTGCTCTAAAATCTCTTCCGGATTTGTCTGAAGTATTGATTTTAAAAGATCCGATTTCTCCATCCATAAAACCAGCAACAGTTCCTACTGTTTTGTTTTCATTTACCGCTATGTTTCTTCCTTTTCTAAATGAAACTTTGTAATTCCAAGTTCCTGTCTTATCGGGAGCAAAATGAACTCTCCATTTATTACCACTAGTTGCAGAAGTTTGAGCCGCATTTCCGTCGGCAGCATAGTATCCTGGAACTACGTAAGAAGGGGACCCGCTTTGATGTGTAAATGTCACATTTAATCGATAATTTAAAAATGGATTATCAGCGGCAGTTTCTGAAGTATTGGGACCATTAAAGGTTAATACTACGTTGTGCCATTTTTTGAGCTCTCCAGTTATAGTGGCCTTGCTATTATTTTGCCCATTGTTTTGGCATTTAGTTTCTTCAAGAGATATGATGGTAGCATTTACACTGGATTTATTTAATGTTACACGATCTACAACATGGTGTTTGGAGCGACCCGATATTAGCATTGTGTATACACCGGGGCTATCAAATTCAATAAAAATATCATGAGGATCTTTATCACTTGTTTTTGTAGTCCAGGTCCAATTCGTAGTACCCGTTGAATATACTTTGAAATATCCTTGGCCACCCGCACCTTCTGGATTGGGTGTTAGACCTGACCCTTTGGGATAAATTTTTTCACTTCCTTTTTGGGCATAAAAAGCGTCAGCATCTGGAAATTTTAACCACGTATCATTAGCTTCTGTAGCACTTTCTCCTTCTCCTACTTTTGATCTCCATTGAAACTTATATCGTCCAGGAGAATTTATTTTAATTTTAGCGTTTATCAAACCATTACCAGGAGCATTAAAATGATTAGGCCCTGTCCATTCTAGATAACCACTTCCTGTAAACCCTGATATAGTATTTTTTTTATTCCAGTCTCCCAGAATGGAAAGATTTTCAGCTTCGATAACGACTAGGCCATCTTTTTCTTCGTAGATATCACAATTATTACCTTCATTGATAGAAAATGATATAGTGTCTTGTCCGATAACTCCATCAATATTAGTAACTACAACCCTTACTGTATAGCTACCTGTTCTCAAATTAGTTAAAGGGTGATCTGTATAATTGCTTCCATCAGTATCAACCAAATTATCATTAATATACACTTGGTGCTTGACTATGCGACTATCATTATCATCTGTATTGATCTTTACTGATAAGCCCTGACTATTTTTATATACACTATTGTCATTTGGACTTGTGATAATTATCTTAGGAGCTCTATTAATTACGGTTTCAGTTTCTTTCTTTATTTTATATCGAAATGAGGTATTATTTTGATATTTAATATCTATTTCTCGAGCCTGAGAAGGCTGATTAGACAAAAATACTATACATGCAATAAGCGAGAATAGCATAGAATGCTTGTGTTTTTTCATGTTTTAATTGTTAAGTTTATACATAGGTTTAGGTGACCAAGCGATTTAATTAATCATGTAACTGTTGATCTTTATTGGTCTTAAATTTGTGTTTAAAACATTGCAATTCAATCAAAACACTTTTATAATGTGAAAAGATCAAAATTTGCAATTTCTTTGAAGTCTTTGAGACTGTTTTTAAGTAGTAAAGACTTTAGCTCTTAGTTGAGAAAAATTCTTTGTTGAAAACAATTCATTGGGGTTATATTTCTTTTATAAATTTAGTTTTCAATGTTTTTTTATCAGTAAAGTATACTTTCAAAAAATACAAACCTGCTTCAAGGTTTTGAACATTTAATTCAGTCTGAAACTGTTCTTTATTTATTCTTTTAGTGATAATTTCTTTTCCTTGAAAATCATAAATATTTACTTTATCAATTGTAGAAAAAGTGTTTGAAATATGTAGAACATTTTTTACAGGATTAGGATGAACAATTAAATTTAACTCATCAACCAAAGAAGTTTTGCTAGATTTACTTAAACATGAAGGCGCTGTCAAAGAATTATTAAAGTAGAGAGAAAACTCTCGGCTTTTTGATACGAGTATAAAATTATCATCGTCTTTTGCTACCCAATAAGCGCCATCTAATCCAGCAACGCCTGTATTCGTTAAAGTAATTTCTGGATTAGCATTTTTTAACTGAAAAGACATTGTTTCAACAAAACTTATATACCACCTTGGGAAACCATCCTTAGTTTTGACAGCGAATTTGTGCAGGCTATCATTAAAAGGGTCCCAATTAATAGAAAACTCTCTCAAATTATCAAGGTTCGGACCATTATTCCCTAGTACATGAACATTAGTATATGATACATTATCCATTGCTGGGATACCGCTAATAATCGGTGTTGCAAAAGAGCAATCTTGAGTATTATCGTTGTCATTGTTACTTGTTACTATTAAGTTAAAAGTTTTTTGTGTTATTGCTCCTTTATTATCAATTGCTACTGCCTTAACCGTATAAGTGCCCGATGATAATCCATTTAATTCATTAGGGTTTGAACTGTTACTATCTCCCCACTCGTATGGTGCTTGATTGTCCTTTCTTACGAATGTGTCATCAAGATACAGGGTTACTTCAGCGATAGATCCATCGGGATCTTCGGCGTCTACGTTAACCCGAAGATTGTAGCCTTCTTTAACAAAAAGATTTGATACTGGTGTTGTAAAAGAAACTATTGGAGGTAAATTAATATCTACTTCATCTATAATCGAATCATATCCTATCCTACCAGTAGCTACTACAAAATCATCAAACAGCACCAATTCATCATTATTTGCCCACCAAGAACTATTACTACTTCCTCCAAAAAAAGTTGAGAAATAAAAGTGGTTCATTAAAAGACCTACATCATCACTGCTTACAATAAAGTCATCGACGTTATAAAAACCTGCTGCTTTAATACCATCAATCCATCCTTCCATTATTCCATCATCATTTCCTAGCGTATTTAGTTTATAATGCATCTCTATATGATGCCATTTATTTCTATTAAATTTAACTTGTCCTACAGGTTGATTATTCCACCAGATCCTTGTTTGTTGATTAATTTGCGTATTATAATGTGGGTAAAACTCTATTTTACCTTCTTCTCTCCACATCAACCGAAGAGACATATCCTTGCCATTTAATCTGCCTCCAGGTCCTGGAATTTTACCGCCTTTAACAAAATCAAAATTTCCCAGAAATTTCACCCAGAAACTCACATATAATTCTCTATATCCCTCTCCGGTGGGTGAATTAGAAACATCGAAAAATATCTTGCCATTGATACCACTATCAGAGGGTGTAGATTTGTCTTTTGGAAACTTGACCTCCAAACAATTTCCAGAACCCCTATCGCTAGGAATACTTCTCAATAATCCCTCATCACATCCGTTACAAGAATTGAACTTTAACAGTGTTTTGGATTGTTTTTTATTAATAGATCCTATTCTAATATGATCAAAATCATTTTTATAAATAATGCTTTGTGCTAAGGTATCGAGTATTATAAATAAAAAAAATATAGCAGTAAGCGTTCTATTGTTGCTAGTAAACATAGCCTTATGATTTGTAGTGAAAACCAGGTGATATGATCACCTGGTCTAAAAAAGGGTTTGACATATATTATTTCTTTAGTAGTCGTGACGTTTTTTTGTATTTGTCTCCGCTAACTACAATGATATAAAAGCCAGCCTCTAACTCTGAAATATCAATAGTAGAGTTGGTAGTAAGAATTGTTTTATTCAAAACTATTTCTCCTTGGATATTCTTGATTTCGAGTTTTGTATTTAGTTGTGTTATATTAGAAATAGTTATCAGGTTACCTGAAGAAGGGTTAGGATATATTTTTAAATCAGCTGCCTCTATTTCTGATGATACTAAAGAGGTTTTTTTACTATTACAATTAGGTGTACTAGAAGATTTGCTGAAATAAATGGTATATCCACTATTTTTAGAAACCATTACAAAACTATCTCCATCATTGGCCACCCAATAGGCTCCATCTAATCCACTGATGCCTGAATTACTAATAGTTACTTCTGGATTTGAGCTATTAAAATTATGTTGTATATAAGGTTTAAGATCAACATACCAATTCGGAACTCCATTATTTGTTTTTAAAGCAAACTTGTATAAGCCATTATAGGTAGGATTCCAATTGATAGAGAATTCTCTAAAATTGCTTAGGCTAGGTCCCCCTTCTCCTAAAACATAAACATTTTTATATGTGATCTGGTCAAAAGAGGGTAGACTGCTTGAGCTTGGTGTACCAAATGTACAGTTATCACCACCATTATTGCCAGAATTTATAGTAAGAGTAAAGGTATCCTGTCCAGTATTCCCTTCGTCATCGGTTGCAACTACTTTAAAAATGTGATCTCCAATAGGAAGGTTATTTAGCTCTTCGGGGTTAGGAGCATCCACATGACCCCACTTATAGGGAGCATTGTTTATTTGCCTTACTAATTCATCATTAATATAGAGTTTTAAATTGTTTATAGACCCATTTGCATCAGAAGCTACAGCTACAACAGTAAGATCATACCCCAGTGTTAGATTAAGTGTATTAGAAGTAGGTTGTGAAAATGAAACATGAGGATTATTATCGCCTTCATCGTTACAAGGAATAATATTCCAACTTGGACAAGACTGTGTTACATAACCAGTCGTACCATCACTAAGAGGAAAATCTGGTGTTTTAGGATTTCTGATATTATTCCAAACGTGAATCTCTGAAGGATTTCCTTGCTTCTTTCTAGCAGTTTGAATTTCTGATCCTCTGTCTTCAAAATTAAAGGTGTTATTAAAAATTGCATTTCGATAACCCGTATTAGATCCCGTTCCTCTATCTAAAAAATCAACTCCTGCATTAATAATTTTAGACCCATCTAAGTTAAAAGTATTGTTATATACAAAACCATAAGTTCCTTTAAGATCAATGAAAGCATCTGCACTGTTCTCTCCTGATATACCTTGGGCAGAGAAAATACAATTACGAATGATTGTATTTTTGGTACCTTCTTTAACATCTGCTCCTTCTGCTGTTACATTAGGGCCAATTATACATCCGTCAAACGTATTATTATCACATCTTGGATTATATTTGTTATCAAAAATATTACCTACTTCTTCAGAATTCTCATGTTGACCTTTATCGGATCCTACATAAAGTCCTTCTCCTATCCCAGGCTTTTTTATTCCCACATCATATACTCTACAATTCTTTACCAAGTTATTGCTGGATCCATCTCTAAGATGAATCCCTTCTTCTCCTAATTTACGAACTTGAAGATTATCGATAATATTATCATTTGCATTATCCAAAACGAGTCCCTTAGACCCTTCTTCAAGAATGATATCTTTCAGTATCCAATAATCTCCAAGAATAAACATTACATATCCATCGTAGATCCCTTTAGGTCCCGTTAGGATTGGTGGATCTAATGGATTTTGAGCTCTAATGATTATGGGATTCAAAGCGGTTCCATTTTTATTAGAACCAAATCTAGTTGCTTTATTACCAAAGCTAATTTTGTCGAGAGCTGTATAAGTTCCTGAAGCAATTACGATCTCGTCTCCGGGCTGTGCACTTTGCATAGCATTTCTGATACAATCTACAGTATTGCAGTTAATTACTCCACTAGGAATAGGCTCTACAGCATCCTTTGACCAATTTTTGACTATATCTTTAATAAAGACTCCATACTTCGTTAAATCGTTATTTGTGAGTCCGTCAATTCCTTTATGTAATTGAACTATTGAAGAACCTTCAGTCCTTTTAGGATCACTATTACTTGGTTTATCACTAACAGACCAATTAACATGACTAATTGCATTATCTTTGAAAAATTGCATCCATTTTTCAGTTTCTGCACTATCTATATCCCCATCGCCACTAGCGTCTACTGCGCCCCATTCGGTAGCGAAAAGAGCTATTCCATTATTCATTGCTTTGGCTGCCTTATTCCTTAAACTTTGACCATGTGTACCTGCATAGAAATGTAATGTATATGCTATATTATGATCATCTATAGGATCATTTGATGCAATATCTACGTCTTGCGACCATGTAGGAGATCCAACAATAATCAAATTGTCGGGATCTTCGGATCGTATCCCTGCAATTACTGCATTTGCATACGACTTAATTTCTGACCATGATTGTCTAATAGGTTCGTTGTATATTTCATAAATGATATTGTCATTATCTCCATATAAACTAGCCATTTCTGTAAAAAATTCTACAGCTTCTTTTTGATATAATTCGGCTTCATGAGTGTGCCAATCTATAATTACATAAATCCCATTGTCAATAGCCGCATCAATTATTGTTTTTATCTTACTTTTTTGTGCTTCTGGGCTATCAACATAACCAGTTCCTCCATCCCAAGTTTCCTTAACTCCCATAGCTACTCTTATAATCGAGCTATTCCAGTCGCTTGCTAGATGTTTAACAGTTTCCTCGGTATAGAAATCAGAGCTATCTCCTGCATTACTCCAAAACAGGCTATTTCCTGCAAGGCTGGTAGGAATATTATTTTTATCAACAACTTTATTGCCATTAACTTTTAATCTACCATGATTTTGAACTACTGTTTGAGCGGATATAGTAAAGCTAGTTAATAGAAAAGTGAGTGCCAATTGTTTGGTTATTGACTTTAGGTTAAAAAAGTATTGTGCTTTTTTTTTCATGATTTGTGAGTTTATAATTTGTTATACATAATCGTATAGGTTTATACCTATAATTTCTTACAACTATTAGAAATTATAGCTTGATTTTATGGATTCTTTGGCAGGTATAAGCAATACATTAGTATATAATGCTAAAACCTATTACTTAAAAAAATTGGGCAATTCTCTTATCGATCTTGAAAGAAAAATTAGATCTTATAGATATGCAAGTGATGGGTTTGTGATATAAATAATTTTTCACAGCTTTGGGGTTTTAATAGTTTTTATTGTTTGTAAGTTTGGTTTGTCTTTAATGTTATTGCTACTTTTTCATATTGGTTCTGTTTAGTATTAATGATTAAATTTTAAATTACTACTAGTCGTTATAACTAAAGATGATGATACAATGTTACCAAATTATGGGGTTGTAAAAGTTCTATTCTAGGGGTGATTTTGTACAAAAAATTGATTTTCAGTTGTTTTGATTCTACTGATTTTTTTATTGAATAACCATAATTTTTAAACTATAAAATCATCACCCTTACGGCTATAATAAGTCTGACACATTAGGGTTATATTTATAATTAATTGAAACATATACATACCCCAAGTATGAAAAGAGCATTAACCTTATTTGTATGTTTGATACATTTTTTAATTTTTTCTCAAGAGTACAATTTTCAAAACTTCATACATTTATCAGTTTCTGAAGGATTATCACAAAGTACGGTTGTGGCTATAGAACAAGATCAATTAGGTCAAATGTGGATTGGCACTCGCGATGGTCTTAACAAATATGATGGTGAAGAAATTACTGTATATAGAAATATCCCAACTGACTCTACTTCTTTAAGTAATAATGATATTTTATCGATAAAAGAGGATAAAGAAGGTTTTATTTGGATAGGAACTCACAATGGTTTAAATCGTTTTGATCCTAGAACCGAAACATTTAAAAGGTTTTTATATTCTTCAGCAAAGAATACTATATCACATTACTCTATTCGCACCATAAAACTTATAAGTGACCAAAGTGTTTGGTTTGCCACCTCTAATGGATTATATGTTTATGACCAAAAGAAGGATAAATTAATAGGCTATAGAAAAAATGACATCAATCCATCTGGTCTACTTAATAATTTTATAGTTGAAATTTTTCAAGATATGGACGAGACTGTATGGATAGGAACCTCAACCGGAATTTACAAAGCTACTAATAATGATATATATGATTTAAAATTTGAAAGTTTTACATCCTCTCCCTCACTATTTGTTCAAACTATAAATAATAATGATGAGGAGCATTTATATATTGGAACAAAGCATAACGGATTACTCGTATTTGATAAAAAGAAAAAAACTTTTACTACGAGCAACGACTTACATAATAAGACAATTCCTAGCTTAGACATAAGAAGACTAGAATATGATACTGATGACAACTTATGGATTGGAACCTATAGAGGGTTGTATATTAAAAAGAAGGATCATGAAATAATTAAGATTCATCATCAATCTGGAAATCCAGAAAGCTTAAGCAAAAATAGTATTAAAGAAATTTTTATTGATACTAATGGATCTGTATGGATAGGTACCTATTATGGAGGTCTTAATATATGGGATATTGACAATAATAATTTTTACAACTTATATAGAACCAAGGGAAACGAAGCCTATCAATTAGGGGTCGTAAGCTCATTGGTTGAAGACGAAAAAGGGACTCTATACATTGGTACTGAAGGTAATGGAGTAACAGTTTTTTATAACAACGGTAAAACTAACCATGAACAAACCGAAGCTTTAAATGCAAAATTAGCTGGAACTAATGTAAAATCTTTACTATTAGATGGACAAAAATTATGGATTGGAACACTTAAAAATGGTATACAATGTTATAATACTGCAACCCAGTCTTTTGATTTATCTACGAGTAAAATTTTAAACACTTTACTTGCCAACATTGGAGTTTATTCAATTTCAAAAATAGACACTAATCTTATCATAGGAACTTTTGGTAAAGGAGTTATTATGTATAATACAGTATCGCAAAAAAGTAAACAGATTGCGCATCTGTCATCAAACAACAAGTCCCTAAGCAACAATAGAGTACGATGTGTATTTACTGATAGCAATCATAACTTATGGATAGGAACAGATAAAGGTTTAAATAAGATTGAAAATAATCAAATTACTGCAGATTACCCTAACTTACAACGCTTCCTATTTGATCATAACAGTGCTTATGGTCAAAATATTATATGTATTTACCAGGATAGTAACGATCAGATACTTATTGGCACTAAGGAACGAGGAATTCTGAAATTAAATAATGGTGTATTCGAACAAGTAAATCTAAATTTACCAAACACAGTTATAACCACAGCCTATAGCATTGTCGAGGATGACCAAAATAAGCTATGGATAAGTAGTAATCTGGGAATGGTACATTACGATCCTACAACTGAAATATCCGCTATCTATAATCAAACAGAAGGTTTTTTGGGAAATGAGTTTATTAATAACTCGTATTTGAAAGGAAGTAATCACAAATTATACTTTGGTAGTGTCAAAGGAGTTTCATTTTTTAATCCTTTAGAGCTCAAAAACAATGAGTATAAATCAACCGTCATTTTAACTGGATTAAAAATCAATGGTAAGAATCTGGATAAAAGTATTTCATTTATGGATAATATTGAACTTGGGTACAATGAATCCTCTTTCTCTTTAAATTTTGCAATTCCTAAATTTATAAACACAACAAATAATCAATATGCGTATCGTCTAGTTGGATTAAATGATAATTGGAAATTCACTAAAAACAACGAAGTAAGTTATACCATTCAAAAACCAGGGACTTATACATTCGAAGTCAAAGATGCTAATAACAATGAATTACAGAATGGAAATCCAACAACTCTCACAATAACAATAAAGGCTGCTCCTTGGAAAACTCCACTTGCTTATCTTATTTATTTTCTAATTACTTCATTAATACTATATCAAATATTTGCAAACCTAAAGGCAAAAATAGTTCTTAAAGGAAAGCTTAAATCTGAACAAATTGCAAAAAGTAAACAAGAAGAGATTAACAGATCCAAACTGGACTTCTTTACCAATATATCTCATGATTTTAGAACTCCATTAACGTTAATACTAGCCCCGATACAACAGTTAATTGAAAATTACTCAGGTAGTAAAGAAGCTTATAAAAAGTTGCTTATTATAGAACGTAATGCAAGTCAATTACTTAAACTTACTAATCAATTATTGGATTTTAGAACATTCGAGAATGAACACTATAAATTACAAGCTAAGAGAGAAAACATAGTCCCCTTTCTAAAAGAAGTATATGACTCTTTTAAAGAATATGCGAGTCTAGGAAACTATTTCTATACTTTTGAAAACGATCTAGATAAAATTGATGTCTTTTACGATCACAATAAGTTAGAAAAGGTATTCTTCAATATTATTTCCAACGCTTTTAAATACACACCACGAAGAGGTAAAATAAAAGTAAAAGTTTTTCAAAAAGACAATAATGCAATTGTTGAAATCTCTGATAACGGTAGGGGGATTGATCCTGAATTTATAAATAAAATTTTTGAACGATATTACGAAACCGCAAGTAAAGTTGAATATCAAAAACATTTTAATCAAGGTAGCGGAATAGGGTTATACATTGCCAAAAAAGTCATAGCCTTACATAAAGGTGAGATTTTTGCAGAAAGCATACAAGGTAATGGAACCAAGTTCACAGTAGTATTAAAACTTGATAAAACCCATTTAAAAGATTGTGATATCGTTCAAAAGAATCCTATCAACAATGATTTTTTTTCTTATAAAAATCAAATTGATAAATACGAATATTTTGAACGGACCGAATTTAATAGTTTACAGAATTATGAAAACAAACCCACTGTACTAATTGTTGAAGATAATGATGAATTTAGAGATTTTATAGCAGAATTTTTGAAAAAAATATACGATGTCGTACAGGCAACTAATGGCAAAGAGGGATTAAAAAAAGTACTAAGAATTAAGCCTGACCTTATTATAAGTGATGTTATTATGCCTATTATGGATGGAACGGTACTATGTGAAAAATTAAAAAATGATACTCGCACAAGTCATATCCCTTTTATCTTACTTACATCAAAATCATCGTTACTATATAAATTCGAAGGATTAGAATCGGGTGCAGATGCCTACATCGAAAAACCATTTGATCTCAAAGAATTTTTACTGGTAATTCAAAACTTAATACGTACTTCTCAACATCTAAAACAAAAAGAAAACGATATGAAGATTGAATCCAATAAGGTATTGTCATTGGACGAAAAGTCGTTAGAAAGAGCTATCAGAATTGTTGAAAAAAATGTTAACAATACTAATTTTGATATTCCTCATTTTTGTTCGGAATTGGGAGTAAGTAGAACCATGCTTTTTACAAAAATTAAAGAATGGACTAATTTAACACCAAAAGAATTTATAAATTCCATAAGGATGAAAAAAGCTAGCCAATTTTTAGAACTTGGTGAACATAGCGTGTCTGAAGTAGGTTATAAAGTCGGTTTTAAAGACCCTAAATATTTTTCTAAAGCTTTCAAAAAATATTATAACAAAACTCCTTCTCAATATACTGACCAGTTTTATTCGTAAATTTCAATTCTTATCTTTTTTGAACGTATTTATTAATGAGCGGTTGTAAGATTGCTGTTGGTAAAACAAAAATAAGTACTCAACTTTTATGTTATATAAGGTCTTAATTCGCTACTTAAATTTAATACAACTACTTATTAAACATATTTAAAATTAAGTAATTAATTCTTCACAAAATACAAAACCTGCCACTTGGCAGGTTTTTGTGTTTTGTGAAGAATTGGATCCAAACTAGAATTGATTCTCTAAATGCATAAAAGCGTTTTCATACTGATCTTTTTGGTGGGTTTTTATTAATCCGAGAAGATCTTCTCTCTAATGGCTTTCTATTGTTATATGTTATATCTGTTTCTTTTGTCTTTAGTACAATTCCACTCAAAGATTGTACACCGATACAATGGAGTATTTTTTTATAATCAAAGTGACAAGTAATTTTTTTGAGTTCTTTCATTTTACTGCTTTTCAAATCTTTACCTTCTCTTAAATTAAATACAAGATCATATTCTATTTTGTCAAGTTTACGTGCTAATTCTTTGGTCTCTTCTAAGGAAACAAACCCAAGCCTTTGTTTTATTATCTTCACCAATAAGTCTCTAGGTGATTCATTTTCTTCATATAAAATACTCTTTTTTAATGAAACCATAGATGAATGTGAGAATCCTGCAACAAAAACTTCTTTCTGATAGTTTTTGTCCTTAGACTTAAAAAAAGGTTTCCAATCTTCATCCAATTTAAATGCTTTTCTTTTATCATATCTTGCGTTATACGAAATCCCTGTAACTTTAAGATTTTTATTTTTATTAATTTCTTGTAGACTTGTTTTGATATTATCTATGATATCGTTTATAGAAGTTTCGATCAACGATTTATGTTGTCCACTCATATAATCATTCTTCATCTCACCTGCAACTGGATCGACTACCATAAAATCAAGCTTACCCAAATTCATAAATATACTTTTAGAATTTTTGTTATTTTCATTATTTTCTAATCTATCAAGTTGCGTCTCTAAGTTAGCTAAATACGATTTGAGACCCACTGCTGCTCCTCTACTATGTCCACCAATAAGTAAGTCAAACTTTTTACCTTTATTTTCTGAATTTGACTCAATTTGGTCTATAAATTTTATTATTTGATCATGCTGTGATATATGAGTACTTTCTCTATAACCAGTAATCAATCGTTTTAAATTGATAACTGGTCGAATTACTGGTGAGAAGACAGACTTTTTTGTGTGTATCCAATAATTCTCTTCAGAGTTTGTCATTTTATTAGTTCCTACACCGTCAAGAATTAAAACTTCAACACCTTGTTTCTCTAAAGAAGCTATTTGTAAGACTTCTTTTGCTTTTTTTGCTTTACTACTTGTCCCCGAAAACCATATGAAGATTTTTTTGTTGGTACTTGGGCTTTCTAGGCCTTCTGGACTTTCTTCATTTCTTTGATCTCCTACTTTGCTTGATGTATCGAGTACTTCTTGGCTTATTGTACTGCTCTCTGTATTTTTCATGTCATTTTTGATTTAATATGGGTTTTAAAATTTTTCATTGTTGTAAGATTTATTTTTTTGTGTCAAATCTTCATTTATTAATAAGCTACTGATTCTTACACCCTCCCAATTTATAAGACTTTTCAGCCTATGGTACTCGTTTAGCTTATATGAACACCTCTAACCCTTTGGATTATTTGGTACTTTAAAGTTAGAAAGAGATTACTTATTTCGAATTTGATTTGTAATAACTGATTACTTTTAAGTAATAACTGTTACTACTTGTTATCAAGCAGAAAGTGGTATTAATGTAAATAAGAGTCATAGGGCACTGATATTTAACCATTATCTATACACCTTATTAAAGGTTCACCCTCAACTAGAACTAACTTCAAAAGCATCTACTTCTTTTTTATACTATCATTGCTATTGTTCCTATCAGCTATTATGTACAATCGGTATGATTACTCTTATGGGTACTTTTTCAATTTTAAGTAGATGGATATAGTTCAATATCGCTGTGCCAACTTGCTTATATCCTAGTAATATATTTGGAGATTTCTGTGAAACTAACCAATACTAAGCGGTTGTGAGATAATCATTAAGATAAATCATTAGTAGCTGCTTCTCAAATTTGCATGCTATCTGTTTAATTCTCATAGGCTCCTGCGCGTCAATAGACTTTTGCAGGCAAGCAGGATCCCTCTCACACATTACAGGAGCGGTACTATATACCGCAGGAAGCATCACTATGGTCGCAGGAAGCGTAACAACCCTCGCAGGGACTTATCAAACTATGGCAGGACATCAAACGTATGAGGCAGGAGCTATATTATTTATCGCAGGAAGTAGTTTTTATTGTGGCGAGAGGTATGAAAAGCTTCGCAAAGGGTATTCCAGTGACTACAGGAAGTATATGAACCCTCACAGGATTCGCTAGTTATAGTAAAGGGCACTCATTGTACTTACCGTATACTTTTTATTAGAACTGTTTAGACTATTTTCATTTTTATAGCATGTTTTACAAGGCCTACTCACCTAAGCTATAATGCTTTTAAAATCAAAAAGGTCGAATTTGATATAATCTCCTATTCGACCTTTTTGAAACAATTTAATGAATTTCTACGTTTGATCAGATATTGCTTCTGCCGCAGCTTCTTGATCTTCTTTGATCATCTTTTGATCTTCTTCAGTAATACGTTTATGTTCAGTTGCTACTTCTAAATGCTCTTTCTCCATTTTTTCATGCGCTACCTTAATAGATTCATGTTCTGAAGTCATTTGCTCTAAAGTAATTTCACCAGAGGCATGTTTTGTTTCCAATTCTGCATGCTGCTCTATTAATGCTTTGTGAGCATTAATAAGTTCACTGTGTTTAGCTAATAAAGTCATATGGTTTTTTTCTGTCTCTAGATGAATAGAGTCATTTTCGATTGCTTTATGAGCAGCTAGCATTTGTTGGTGATCGTCTTTCATAACATTGTGTTCGGTTTCCATTTTGCTATGCGACTCTTTCATGGCTACATGTTCGTTTATCATAGCTTTGTGCTCTAAAGTTTCAGCTGGATTTTGCTTACAAGAGATGAAGAAAAAGGTAGCTGAGATCAATGTTAATTTACAAAGTGTTTTCATAATTTATAGTTAATGTTTACAATTCGAATATAACTGATTAAACAACTTTTTTATCATTTATAGTATTCAATAATAAAATGTTTAACCAGTACAACTTATATTCTTATCCGACATGACATTTAACTACACTTTTTAAGGATTTTAAAAGATCCTTATTCTATTCACGTATACACAAGTGCTAGTAATACTTCAAAAATTATTATTTTCGGTGATATAAAGAAGTTTGAATAATGTTTTATGGAATCTAAAAAACCGAGAAATACCGAAAAACAAAATCTGGTAAGAGACATTTTATCCAAATCCGAACATACGATGTCTGCTGAAGATATCATGGAGGCAATGCCTATTAAAGTAAATAAGACTACTATTTATAGAATATTGGACCGATTTGAGGATAAGGGCGAAGTTCATTTTATTACAGGTAAAAACGGTAAGACTTACTACGCGCTTTGTGATAGTTGCGGCGTATCTCATAAAATTCATAATCATATTCATTTTGAATGCCAGCTATGCAAAGAGATAACTTGCCAACCAAATACATTACGCATTCCTAATTTGGATGGATTTACTATACAAGAAACACAATTTTTGGTGATTGGCACCTGTAATAAATGCAAAGCGTAGTAAAAGCAAAACCACTTGTTCTCCAACAAGTGGTTTACTAACTAAACAATCCTAACGTAAGTAAAATGATATATTTTTTTATCTTACAGCTATGGGGTAATTTTCTCCTCTATTACTTACAGAACCAGAAGTTGCAGGTCCATTGCCTCTTACATGCATGATTCCCGCTACGTGTGGAGCGGCCATAGAAGTACCACTTAATGTAGCGTACCCTCCATTTAAGTAAGTGCTTGTCACACTACTACCGGTAGCAATTACATCGATAGGATTCATGTTATAATTAGAGAACGATGAAAAACCTCGGTTACAGGTCATAGAGGCAACAGTATAAATGTTTGTTCCATTTACACACGCTGGTTGATAATTTGAAGCATTTGAGCTATCATTCCCAGCTGCGATAGCTATACGAGTTCCAGTATTAGCTAGATTTGTCAACGCAGTACGATAAGAAGAATTGCTTGCACAATTTGAGCCAAAGTAACCTCCTAAACTCAAATTTGCAACATCTCCAGCTATCGCATTAGCTGCAACATGATTGATCCCGTTCAATATAGTTGAAGCACTAGTACCCCCACTACATCCAAAAACTCTAACAGGCACTACACTTGCTCCAGCCGACACACCAACAACACCATCAGCATTATCAATCGCTGCTGCTGTTCCCGCCACATGAGTACCATGACCATTACAATCGTTTGCAGATCCACCTACAAATGATCTAGCGTAACTTGTATTGGTAATCACGTTAAGATCTGGATGATCAAGATCGATACCTGTATCAATAACCCAAATCCATTGATCTTTACCCGTTCCATTACCAGCGCCGCCCGCTCTAGTAATTCCACATGGAGTCTGTTGCGGCATTTTTGTAGATACATCTGCTTGTATTATTTGTTCAATCTCAAACTTTGGTAATTTTACCACTCTATCATATTCGATAGAAGCAACATTGGGATCTTTTGACAGTTTTTCGAATTCACTATCATCTAATTTTAAAGCCATACCAGAAATAGCTGTCGTATAATAGCTAGAAACCTTAGATTGATCTACACCATACTCAAGTAAGATTCCATTCATTTTTTGGATAGAAACTTCAGAAATTTCTCTAGCTGATTTTGCTTTTGTTTCTCTATTAGTAAATGAGGATTTTGAAAGCATTTTTGATGCAGGTGGTATTTTTACATCTTTAAAAACGACAATGTACTGTCCTGGAATAATTTTCCCCTCGGTACTTGTAGGTGCTACAATCGAATCTACTTCTCCATCAGAAATTGAATCTTTTTGACAAGAAGTAATCATTAATGTCATGAGTAAAGCACCCATCGTAAGTTTACTGAAATTTTTCATTTGATTTTAAGTTTGTATTAGATCTCAAATGTATAAATTCAAATGAAAAGTGGCCTATGGCAAAACCGTAGCACAAGTCGCTAATTTACAATATGTAATAGAGAAATATACTATGAAAAATCTATTTATTGCAACCTTGTTGCTTTAGGTATAATAAGAGTTTAGAACTAATTTATTATTAAAAATTATACAGATAATTTACATCCAAAACCGTAAAAACAAAATATAAAAATTTAACATTTTTTAACTATTATTTATTCGTTTTTAACATAAAATCAAAAGGTAAATGTTCGTTAAAATTCAAATTATAACGAAACAAATCATTAATTTTTCAACATATATTCGTTAAGTACACACCAAATATCGGGTATAATGTTATTAAATATAGTTCCTATTTTATCAAAACGTATGCTAAACTGAATATTTGATAACGTTACTTTTACTTAGAAGTCTATGCTAAAAAATATTTGGTGGTATTTCTAGATAATAAATATATAAAGACGCGTGATTTACTATAATTCAAATTGACATTTACTACCCTTGTAATTAAACCATCTATTAGTAATAGAACTTGTTACATAAAATGAACCATAAAAAAATACTAAGCTCCCACTTCACAATTATGTTTATTAGACTAAAGACTTCAGGTTATCACCAGTCATATGTTCTACATCAAAACTCGATATAATCAAAAACATATTTATAATTACTTGAACAAACTTATCGTATTGTATGCATGTTAAGCTAGGAATTAACTACGATAATTAACATGATCATTAGCCTACTAACACTAACGATCTGTATTCATAATTCCGTATTTACAGAATACTATTTTTAAATTAAATTCATTTTAAACGTTAATTTTCTTTCAATTATGACATTAATTAATATATTTGATTAACTAAAATTGGTTTACCAATCTGGAAAACCAATAAATTCACTTACTCTATGCACCTTTCAATAAACAATCAACAAGCGCTACACGCCAGTTTACTACCATACCGCGGCACGACAAATTTCCATTTCTATTATAGCCTTTTTGGTGATAGCTTTAATACCAAGAAAAAATTTGATCCCTTGTCCCAAATTTAGAATGAAAATCTCTTACTGCATTTGCTAGGTTCCAAAAGCATTAATAATCATAGCTACCCATGTTAACGATTCTAGAACATGGAAAACTCTGTTTTTTTTGCTAGTTTTTCAATTTATCTACAATTATTATATGAAGTTTATTCCATTAGTATTCATTTTATTATTAACTGTAATTTCCTGTCAAGATGATACATTACACAACACTGTAATCGTCACATCTTCAAACGAACTCAACGAAGCTATTAAGACTGTGAAAGCTGGTGATGTCCTTATTTTAAAGAATGGCGTATGGAAAGATACTCATATCGCATTTTATGGTAATGGAACTGAAGCTAACCCTATCATCCTACGTGCAGAAACCGCTGGAAAAGTAATTCTCGAGGGAAACTCATCACTATATCTGGGGGGTAGTTATTTACAAGTAAGCGGCCTTCATTTCAAGAATGGATATACGGATAAAAAAGCTGTTGTACGTTTTAAGATTAATGATCAAATGATCGCACATCATTCTCAGGTCACCAACTGTGTTATTCAAGATTTCACAAAACCTGATAGGGCAAGTAAAGATCATTGGATAGAATTATGGGGCCAAAACAATACTTTAGCTCATAATTATCTTGCTGGAAAAACAAATAAAGGACCTACAATACGTGTTTTTCTAGCTGGTAATGAGAATATTAATACCAATCATCAGATTACAAATAATCTCTTTGGTCCAAGACCTAGAAAAGGCGGACCACAAGCCGAAACTATTCAGATAGGTGACAGCTATACCTCTATGACTCCTGGGTATGTAAATGTAGCCTATAATTTTTTCGATCGTTGTAATGGAGAAGTAGAAATCATTTCTAGCAAATCAAACTATAACACTTTCAAGAATAATATTTTTTATGAGTCAGAAGGATCTCTTGTTCTACGCCATGGTAACTACGCTACTATAAATGGCAATATTTTTATAGGTCACAAAAACTCGTCGTTTGTTGGTGGGATTAGGATCATTAATACGGGACATTGGATTTACAATAACTATTTCTATAATTTAAAAGGAGAGGGATTTAGAGCGCCGCTTGCTGTAATGAATGGTATTCCTAAATCTCCCCTTAATCGATACAACCAAGTGACAGATGTGGTAGTAGCTAATAATTCGTTCATAAACTGTGTAACTCCTTGGCATTTTGGTGTGGGAGCTAATTTAAATCAACGAGATGTTTTACCTCCTTCAGAAATTCGTTCGGCCCGGGCAAAACGAATGATCGTCGCGAATAATCTTTTATTTACAGAAAACTCTTTTGCCCAAGCGATAAAAATTTATGACTCCATTACTGGGGTGACGTTCCAAAAAAACATTAGTAATATACCGCTTCACGATAGGTATACTACCCGAGGTATCATCACAAAAAATATGGAAATAAAGTCTTTTGACCATTTTTTCTATGTTCCACAATCTACCGATTTCAAGAGCTACAAAGGTTTTAATTTTGAACGAATTGACAAAGATCTTTTTGAAAACTCACGTACTAATACTTCAATGATTGGTGCTATAACTCAAAAAGCTCCCAAGGCTTCAGAAATTCTAGATAAAAGAAATTATGGTCCATCTTGGTTTAATCCCGTCCCTACTAAACAAAAGCAAAAAACAATTCTCGTGTCGAGTACCAAAGAACTTACGGCAGCTATAAACCAATCTAATTCTGGAGATATTATTGCTTTAAACGCTGGAGAATATGAAATTGACGAAACGTTAACTTTCGCGAAAGCACTCCTTATTAAAGCCGCAGACAGTACAGTAAGACCTGTGCTTAATTTCAAAGAAATTCAACGAGGATTTGAACTACAGCCCAGAGCCAAAGTTCAACTAAAAAACATCATATTAAAAGGTACAAAATCAACTGATGCCTTTGCTACTTTGGATAATAATATGTCTCAAGCTTATGAATTGTGGCTGGATCATGTGGAGGTAGACGGATTCAAGAGTATTCTGGAAGCAAGTAAATCATCCTTTGCAGATACAATTTTTATTAAGAATTCAATACTCAAAAACACCTTACGTGGTATAGAACTTAATAAGGAAATAGATGATAAGGGTGATTATAATGCAGCTTTTGTATTTATTACAGATTCAACTTTTGACAATCTTAGTGAGAGTGTCCTAGATTACTATCGCGGCGGTTACGATGAATCTACCATAGGCGGAAGTCTCGTTGTTCGTAACAATGTGTTTTCCAACTCTGGTAAAAATGAAGCTAGCAAAATCTTATTAAAATCTAGAGGAATCGTAAATGTAACGCTAGCGGATAATACATTTAAGAACAACTCCGTCACTTATATCGCTATTCTTTGGGGAGAGAAAGGACAACAACCTATAAATAACACTGTAGATAATTCTGGCAAAATTGAAGTGGTTCAGAATCTTGAACTTAAACTCGTTTATTGATGAAAAGATTTATTTATCCATATAAGCAATTTAATTTTTGGACAATAATGCTCTTACTGATCATTCTATTGCATAGCTCGGTGATAATCGCTCAGAATACTAACAATAAGGCACACCCCAATCTCATATTAACACCTGAGAGCGTCACCGAAATACGAAGCAAGTTAGGTAGTGTACCGTTGTTTGATCGTACATTAGAAAAGACAAAAATGACCGTGGATGCAGCAATGCAAAAGCGTATTGATGTCCCAGTTCCTAGAGATTTAGCAGGGGGTTATACTCATACTCAGCATAAATTCAATTACATCGTAGCACAGCAAGCTGGCGTCTTATTTCAGTTAACCAAAGAGGAAAAATATGCACAGTATGTACGTGATATTCTTATGGAGTATGCACGCTTATACCCTACCCTTCCTTTACATCCTCAAAAGCGATCATATGCACGAGGTAAAATATTTTGGCAGTGTCTTAATGATGCAAACTGGTTAGTGTATATGAGTCAAGCGTATGATTGTATTTATGATTGGTTACAACCTGAAGAGCAAAATACGTTAAATAATGACCTTTTTATTCCTTTTGCCAATTTTCTCTCGGTAGGTAGTCCTCAGTTCTTTAACCGTATACATAATCACAGCACTTGGGGTAATGTAGCGGTAGGAATGATAGGTTTGGTATTAGATAATGAGGAACTCATACAAAAAGCGCTTTATGGAATTAAAGATGACAAGATCTCTGCAAATGCCAAAGATAACGATGGCGGACTTATAAAAACAGCAGGACAAGCGACTGGATTTCTGGCAAATTTAGACCATCCTTTCTCTCCCGACGGTTACTATACTGAAGGTCCTTACTATCAGCGATACGCAATGTATCCTTTTATGATTTTTGCACAGGCATTACAAAACAAAAAACCAGTATTGAATATCTTCAAGTATCGCAATGGAGTATTGTTAAAAGCAGTAGATGCCCTTCTCAATCTTACAGATTACAATGGAGAATTCTTTCCTTTAAATGACGGTCAGAAAGGTATGTCTTATCACAATAGTTCATTAGTCTCTGCGGTAGATATTGCGTTTTATTTTGGTAATCAAGACCCTCGATTACTTGCAATAGCAAAAGCTCAAGAAGAAGTTCAACTCGATGCTACCGGACTACTTGTGGCTACTGCAATTCAAAATGGAGCGGACATTCCTTATAACAAAACTTCGATGTTACTTAGAGACGGATCGAACGGAGATTCTGGAAGCATAGCCCTTTTGAGAAATACATCAGAGAACAATACCATGACACTGGTTATGAAAAATACATCCCACGGATTAAGTCATGGACATTTTGATAAACTATCATTTTCTCTGTATGAAAATGGCCAAGAAGTACTTCAAGACTATGGTCTGGCTCGTTTTGTTAATATAGAGCAGAAAAACGGGGGTGGCTATCTCAAAGAGAATACTTCTTGGGCAAAACAAACAGTGGCTCACAATACAGTTGTTCAAGATAGAACTACCGAATTTAATGGCAATATAGAAGAAAGTAGTAAATATTTTCCAGAGGTTTTATTCTTTGACATTGATACTCCTAATCTTCAAATCGTAAGCGCAGAAGATAAGAACTCGTATCAAGGAACTACTATTACAAGAACGATGGTAATGATAAAAGAAGAAAAAATACAAAAACCATATATTTTGGATTTGATGGTAATTGACTCAGATACGCTGCATGATTATGATTTACCTTACCACTATTTTGGGCAAATTATACACACTAGCTTTCCTGTAAATTCTTCAAATACTTTGAAACCACTTGGATCCTCCAATGGCTACCAGCATTTATGGAAAGAAGCAGAAGCAACGCTCTCGGGTGGTTCGCAATTTACATGGTTATCCGAAAAAAAATTCTATACAATAACTTCGGCAACTGATCCGCGAGACAAAGCTATATTCGCACGTATTGGTGCTAATGATCCAAAATTTAACTTGCGTAGAGATCCTGTGTATATCTTATATAAGAATCAGGTAAAAGAAACTGTTTTTGCTAATATTATAGAATCGCACGGTACGTATGACCCAGTAAGCGAAAGAGCAAAGCAAGCCTACAGTATCTTTAAAGAAATAAATATCTTAAAAAACAGTGAGACCTATCTGGTCATAGAAATCATCAAACAATCCGGGGAGATCCAAATGCTATGCATAGTAAAAGATATCGCTAAACTTCAGAAAAAACAAACTCACGTCAAAGCAGAACATAACGTGCAGATAAAAGGGCAGTCCTATCATTGGAAAGGAACACATAGCTTACAACTAATTAAAAAATAGACAGAAATGAAAACATTTGGAACAAGTAAAGAATTTATTAAAGGAAATGAATTAGAATGGGAAATTGTGGGAGAAGGCTTAAAACGGAAAATAATGGGGTATGACGATAAAATTATGCTCGTAAAAGTACATTTTGAGGTTGGTGCTATTGGCAGTATGCACAAGCACTATCATTCTCAAGTAACTTACGTTGAGAGCGGAAGCTTTGATGTAACTATAGGAGAAAAAACTACTACACTTATTGGAGGGGATTCATTTTACATTCCGCCAAATGTAATGCATGGTGCCATATGTACAGAATCGGGTGTTTTGATTGATGTTTTTAGTCCTATACGGGAAGATTTTATGGAATAACTCAATAAAAGAGTTAATTATTTTAATTATTTAAAATTAAACTTTATATTTGGTTAACCAATCTGGAAAACCAATTTGGAAAACCAGATTATTATTGAATGAAATCGAATTGAAATTTTCGAAGAATATATTTTGAACGAATGAAAAAATACAGCCATAAGCTTATTTTTTTAGACTTATCTGCTTCTTATTAAAAAAGTAGAAATCACATATGTTATCACTTCATAAAAACTCATACTCTAGATGATTAGATGAAAGAACGATGTTTTAAAGAAGGATATCTTAAAAAACCACAAACTTTCAATCTAACATTAAAAACTAATTATGAACTTAAAAACTGTACTAATTATAGCGATATTATTGATGTGCGGCATTAGTATTAATGCTCAGGAAGGAGTCATGATTAAAGGAACTGTTTCCTCTGGTGTTGACAATGTTCCTATTCTTGGAGTTAATATTCTTGTTGTTGGAACATCTACGGGAACAACAACCGATTTTGATGGAAAATATCAAATTAAAGCTAATAAAGGAGATGTATTACAATTTTCATATGTAGGCTTCAATTCAAAAACTGCCCTTGTAGGAGATCAAACAACGATAAATATTGTGATGACAGAAAATCTAGGTAAGCTAGATGAAGTTTTGGTTGTTGGTTATGGGTCACGTAAAAAAAGTGATATTACAGGCGCTGTATCATCAGTTAAATCTGAAGAATTAAATGCGTTTCCTGTTTTAAATGCAGCACAAGCACTTCAAGGACGTGCTGCTGGTGTAGCTGTTCAATCTAATAATGGTGGTGAACCTGGAGCTCCGATTAACATCAGAATTAGAGGAAATACCTCGATAAGTGCAAACAGTTCTCCTCTTATCGTAGTTGATGGTTTTGTTGGAGGTACCTTACCACAACCCAATGACATTCAATCTATGGAAATATTAAAAGACGCATCTGCGACCGCCATATATGGCTCACGGGGTTCTAATGGTGTTGTATTGGTAACTACAAAAAAAGGAAAAAGCGGCAGATTATCAGTTGAATTTAATACGAACTACGCTGTGCAAAATACTGCAAACGAGCTTGATTTGTTAAATGCTAATCAGTTTGCAACTTATCAAAACCGAATAAGATCTAATCAAGGCAATACAACTCCCTATCTACAAGGACCGGCAGATACGGATTGGCAAGATTTGATTTATACCGCGGGTAGTACTACTAATCATCAACTTTCTTTTTCAGGAGGTGCTGATAAAATGAATTTTTATGCCTCAGGTAATTATTTTAAACAAGATGGTATTGTAGTGAACTCTGATTTTGAAAGAGCTACATTTTTATCCAATATAGACGCACAAGTAACCGATAAATTAAAACTAGGTCTGAATCTCTTTGGTAGTGTCAGCGATAAAGACGGCGTTACAACCCAATCAGATGGTTCTGTAACTGTTGGTGGTGATGACGTCATTTCGTTAGCCATGAGGTTTGCTCCAGATAAACCAATTCGAGACGAAATGGGAAATTTTACTACTAATGATGCGATAGGAGATGAAGTTGATAACCCATATGCAGTTGCCACTCAAAGAATAGATGAAACAAAAACCAATAAATTTAGAGCAAATTTTTATGCTAATTATGATATTCTAGAAAACCTTGTTTTTAAAACAACGTTTGGTTTAAGTAGCGAAAACGAAACTAGAGGGATTTATCAACCTTCCACATTAATAATTACAGCATCTGGTGTAGGAGGAAGAGCTACGGTTACAAATGCTAGAAGAGCAAATGTCTTGAGTGAAAATTACTTGACGTATAACAAGGAATTAGGGAAAGGTAATTTAACTTTATTAGCTGGGTATTCTTATCAAAAAACTACTACTGAAGCATTTTCTGCAGCTGGTACAGGTTTTATTTCTGATAATTTTTCATATCATGCTTTAGATAAGGCTACAGGTTTACTACAGCCTGCTTCGTCTTTATCGGTAGTAGAAATTCAATCTCAATTCGGAAGATTAAATTATGATTATGATGATAAGTATTTATTAACCGCCACTGTAAGAAGAGACGGCGCATCTAATTTTGCCGAAAATGAAAAATATGCCATTTTTCCATCGGGTGCTATAGGTTGGAAAATCTCAAATGAAGACTTTTTGAAAGATAGTAAAACGGTTTCTAACCTAAAATTAAGAGGAAGTTATGGAGTTACGGGTAATCCATCTATAGAACCTTATCAATCTTTAGCAAGATTTGCAAGTATTTATGCTTCGAGTAATGGGAACACGGTAAATGCTATTACTCCAGATCAACCAGCCAACCCTAACTTAAAATGGGAATCATCGTATCAAACCAATGTGGGTATTGACCTAGGTTTGCTCAATAATAAAATCTCCCTATCCGTAGATTATTATACTATTGACACTAAAGATCTAATTTTAGGTAATAATGGTATACCTGAATATTTTGGTTTTGCCAGTGATGAAATTTTAACTAATCTGGGAGAAATCAACAATCAAGGTTTTGAAATTTCTTTGAATACCCGAAACATAACTAACAAAAACTTTACCTGGACTACAGATTTTAACTTATCAGCGAATAAAAATGAAGTAGTAAGTCTAATCGATGATGCTGATTTATTTGGTAACGCTGCTCCAAGTTACTTTAGTGTTGATAGAAGTTACGTGCTAAGAGTAGGTGAAGAAGTTGGCCTTTTTTGGGGGTATGAGTATGCTGGTGTATATCAGGGAGGTGCTTTACCAGCAGGTACACAAACTTTTGACGGTGGTGTAGCAGGTGACCCCCTATTTATAGATGTTGATAATAGTGGAGATATTAGTGCCGAAGACAGAACGATTATAGGTAACCCAAACCCCGATTATACTTTTGGAATCACTAATAACTTTAGCTACAAAAATTTTGATCTAAATATTTTTATACAGGGCTCTCAAGGAGGAGATATTTTTAACATGACCAATGTACAGTTGTTTAATGGAGATGCTAATACTACAGTTGACTATTTTAATAATGCTTGGACACCTTCAAACACAAATACAGATACTCCTCGTGTAGGGAATAATAGCAATAGGGAAATTTCCTCGCGTTTTGTTGAAGATGGTAGCTATATCCGGTTAAAGAATATAGCTTTGGGGTATAACTTACCTTCAGATATTACTGAAAAATTAGGTATGCAAAATATCAGACTGTCACTTAGTGCGCAAAACTTATTGACAATAACAGACTACTCTGGCCTAGATCCTGAAGTAAACTACTTTGGCGCTAGCGGTAATAATAATACTTCTAGCAATACAGTTCAAGGATTTGATTTTGGAAATTATCCAACGGTAAGATCAGTGAATTTTAGCGTTAATTTAAAATTTTAGTCTATCTCTTATAATAAAAATATATTATGAAAACGTACAAATTTTTATTCTTATTAATAAGCGGCTTATCAATATTAGGATGCTCTGATTTAGAAGAGGAACCTGTAGGTTTATTAGGTCCAGATGATTTCTTTCAAACCACTAGTGATATACAAATAGCAGTTGATGGTGCTCTTACTCATGCAATCAATGAAAAATTTTGGGGAAGAAAACTCTCTATCGCATTAATGTTGCGTTCTGATATGGTGGATCTTGCATCTAACGAAACAAGAAGAGTAGAGCAAAATGAATTTACTACCCTTGCTAATAACGGAATGATTAGTGAGTTTTGGCCAAAAACCTACCAAGGTATTGCAGCAGCAAATCAAGCTATCGCAGGAGCTGAAAATGTAGCTGTAGATGATGCTATTAAAAACCCTATCACTGCGCAAGCTTATTTTGTAAGAGCATTTTATTATTTTCATTTGGTACGACAGTTTGGAGACATTCCCTATATTGATACTACTATAATAGATGCAGAAGCTGCTGGTACTATTAGTAAAACTCCAGAAGCAGAAGTGTATGCAAAAATCATTGCTGACTTAGAATATGCTAAAACTTGGCTACCCGATACTCAAGTATCAAGAGGAATCCCGTCTAAAGCAGCTGCCAGCTCTTACTTAGCCTTGGTATACTTAACCATGGAACAGTGGCAAAATGCTTTTGATGAAGCTAAAGAAGTAATTGACAACGCAGGAACCTATAATTTAGCTTTAGAACTAGACTTTCAAAATTTATTCAATGCCGAAGTAATAGATGCTTCTTTAGAACCAATTTTTGCACTAGATTATAATAATTTTGAAGCACCAAATAACGGCTATGACCAATTAGCACCCATGACGGGTATTAGAGGAGATGATAGAAACTCAGGCGGTGGATGGTCTGTCGCGGTTCCCTCGCTTTCTGTATACGACACATGGTCTTCTAGTGATTACAGAAGAGCAGTAAGCTTAGATGATGGCGCATCAATTGGAGGTAATTTAGAACCTTACACTAACTTTACTATAAGTGGACATCAGTTCGCTAAAAATCGACCATATATTGCAAAATACACACGGTATCCAGGAGCGTTTGCTCGTGGCAATGCTAGAGCTACAAGTCATAATTATTCGATGATACGATATGCTGAGATTTTATTAATCGCTGCAGAAGCAGCTGTTGAAGTGGGCGATAATGCAGCTGCACTTGAATATATAAATCAAGTTAGGGCAAGAGCTAGAATGGGAGGTGTGACACAAAGTGGAGGTGTAGAGATTACTGTAGCACCCAGTCTGGAACCTGCAGATCTCGTAGGAACAGTTACTATTGAGGATGTATTAGAAGAACGTAGGTTGGAGCTGGCTTTTGAGTGCAAAAGATGGTATGATATTGCTAGAAGAAAAATAGGAAATGAGGTTTTTAGCAATACTGGGTTAGAAGGAGCAAAACCATTTTTTACCAAGGATGATTATCTATTGCCTTTACCCGAGGATGAATTAGCAAGAAACCCTAACCTAGCACCTCAAAATCCTGGCTATTGAGTCTAAATCTGTTTAAAAATTTATAATAGACTAACACAGCAATTTTGTCTAATGTTGCAACTTTAAAAAAAGTTCATAAGTAGGAGAAACTATATTAAAGTAAATAAACTTCAGTTATACAATTTTTTATTTGAGTTTTTTTATAAATTTAATACTATGATTTGGTTAACCAGTTTAAGAAAAAATCCAAAAATGAAATTAGAAACATTAGTAATCAGCGAGAATCAAAAAATTCAAAACGATATTATCGCCAAGATTAAAGAACTGATAAATTATAAAAATTTGGAGCCTGGAGATAAGCTACCTTCAGAACGTATGTTGTCTGAAAAATTTGGTGTAAGTCGTGGTAGTGTTCGAGAAACTATACAAAAACTAGAATTTTATGGCTTATTAAAATCTATACCGCAGAGTGGAACATTTGTAGCTAACATTGGTGTGATAGCTATGAACGGAATGATTGATGATATTTTGAGTCTTGAATCTCCTGATTTTAAATCTTTAGTTGAAACTAGGATATTATTAGAATTAAAAACAGTTAGGCTAGCATCTCTAAGACGATCTGAGAAGGATTTACTGAAAATAAAAGAAGCATTGGATGCATATGAAACTAAAGTATTGTCTGGCAAAGATGCTGTCCAAGAAGACCTATTGTTTCATTTAGCCATTGCCAAAGCTAGCGGAAATAGTACGCTCAACACATTCATGTTGACAATTACACCGCAAATAATTATTGATTTTGGTAAATACCATGTTTGCGATAAAGACCAAGCTTTTTTAGGAATTAAAGAGCATACCGAAATTTATGAAACCATTAAAGCTCAAAATCCAAAGTTAGCTAAAGAAAAAATGAAGAAGCATTTCAGTGCGCTATATCAATATTGCTATAATATTAAGTCCTTATAAAGTACACATTGAAAAGTCAGCCTGCAGGCATTTATTTTTCAATTTAAAATATTAGAAAAGAAGAGATTAATCGTTTAAAAATATGCGATTTAAACCCTCATTGACCAACAATTAATAAGAAGAATCCGATTATTATAGATTCCTAATGGATAAAAATAAAAACGATGAAAATTAGAGGCATACGCTGGTGGATAATTGGCTTAATTTTTTTGGCTACCGTCATAAATTATATTGATAGAACTGCGTTTGCGTTGCTCTGGCCAGAGATGGGTGAGGATTTAGGAATGGACAAATCTGATTATGCAATCATGTTAAATGTATTTATGGCTTGTTATGCGCTTGGTAAATTTGTTTCTGGCAAGTTATATGACACCATTGGTACACGATTAGGTTTTACAGTTTCAATAATTATATGGTCTGTGGCATCTGCTTTCCATGCCTTTGCTAGAGGCTTAATATCCCTATCCATTTTTAGAGGATTATTAGGACTAGGAGAAGCAGGTAATTGGCCTGGAGCAGTAAAAAGTAATGGAGAGTGGTTTCCAGTTAAAGAACGTGCTATAGCTCAAGGTATATTTAACGCTGGAGCTTCAATAGGTAATGTAATTGCTCCATTTGTTATAATTTTTTTATACACGCAATTTGGATGGAAAACCACCTATGTAATATTGGGAGTGGTTGGAATTCTATGGGTAATTCCTTGGTTATTTCTAAATAAGTCTACCCCCGAAAAACATCCTTGGGTTACCGATAAAGAAAGAGATTTAATTCTATCCAGTAGAATTGATAAAAATGACGATAAAATAATAGAAAAGGTTAAAAGCCTAAGTGTCGGTACAATCTTAGGTTACAAGCAATCTTGGGGAGTATTATCATGTAGATTTTTTATAGAACCAATTTGGTGGTTTTTTGCAGGTTGGATGCCAATTTATCTAAATGATAAATTCAATTTAAGTATAGAAGAGATAGCTAATACCATGTGGATATCTTATTTAATGGCAGCAGGAGGTAGTATTCTTGGCGGTATGTTTTCTGGTGAACTTATGAAAAAATATACCGTTGACTTTTCTAGAAAATTTACTATTACTGTTGGAGGTATTTTAATTTTAATAGCGTTTATATGTATAATTACGTTAGTGCAGGCAGATAACTTCATGACCTTCATATACCTAGCAGGATTAGCTTTGTTTGGATTTCAGTTTGCAATTGGAAACATTCAAACCATTTCAAGCGATTTATTTCGGGGACCATCTGTGGGTACACTAGCTGGATTAGCAGGAACAGTTGCCGCTGTGTCCCCTATGATTATGAACTGGTTTGTGGGGCAAATAACTACAAATTCCTATACCCCAGCATTTATAGCTATATGTGTAGCAGTTGCATTGGGCGTCTTATCAATATTCTTCTTTATAAGAAATATTGAACCTGTACGAAAACAGATAACATAAATATTTAACCATAAAAAAACAAAAAATGAGTAAATCAAAAGCAAGAGTAGCCGTAATAACCGGAGCTACAGGTGGTATTGGTTTTCAGGTTGCAAAAAGACTTGGAAAAGACGGATATACTGTAATCTTAAATGGAATCAATCATGACGAGGGAGCTCAAAAAATTAAAGAACTTACAGCTGAAGGAATAACCGCTGAGTATTATGGATTTGATGTAACCAACGAAGACGCTGTAACATCAAACATTACAGCAATCGGAAAAAAATATGGTAAAATTGATGTATTGGTTAATAATGCAGGTGGATTAGGTGGAAGGTCTAGATTCGAAGAAATGACAACAGAATTTTACAGAGCTGTAATGGCATTAAATCTTGATTCTACTTTTTTTGCCTCTCGAGCAGCTATTCCATTTCTTAAGAAGGGAGAAAACCCTTCTATCATTAATTATACATCAAATGCGGGTTGGACTGCAGGAGGACCTGGAGCAGGAATTTATGGTACATCCAAAGCAGCTGTTAATGCTATAACTCGAGCATTGGCAAAGGATCTAGCAGAATATGGTATTAGAGTAAATGCGGTATCACCTGGTACCATCGATACTCCATTTCATGCTCAAATAAAGTCAACAAAACCCGAGGTCTTTGCTTCATGGAAAAATAACATTCTTTTAGGTAGATTAGGGCAGCCAGAAGATGTAGCCTCTGTTGTTTCATTTTTGGCCGGTAAGGATGCTTCTTTTATAACGGCAGAAACGATACAAATTGGCGGAGGACAAGCCTTAGGAATCTAATTTTTACCGAGTATAGATAAAAGTAGCGGTAGTTATAAATACTAGTGAACACTGAGAGGAGTAACAGTTAACGGATCCCCCTCTAATATAATGAGAAAGCACGTTCTTACTGTACATGTTCCTAATACAAATTGAGTATTTTCATTAAGTATAATTCGTCGTTCTCTAGCATAGAACAAAATATTATGAGTCAAGTAGTAACCTTTGGTGAGATTATGTTACGTCTGTCCACCGAGCGATTTTTAAGATTTACCCAAGCAAGAACTTTTGGAGTTACTTATGGGGGAGGCGAATTTAATGTTGCTGTTGCCCTAACCAATCTAGGAATACCATCAAAATTTGTGACGCGCTTGCCTGCGAATGAAATAGGCGATACTGCCATGCAAGAGATTAAAAAACTAGGTATAGGACATCAACATATTTTGAGGGGTGGCGATAGACTCGGTATCTATTTCTTAGAAACGGGTGCAGGGACTCGCCCTAGCAATGTTGTATATGATCGTGCGGGTAGTTCAATGGCTACAATCCATAAAGGCCTATTTGATTGGGAAGAGATATTTAAAGATGCCACGTGGTTTCATTGGAGTGGCATTACACCAGCAATTTCAGAACAAGCAGCCCTTGAGTGTCTTGAAGCTTTGAAAATTGCAAAAAAACTGAATCTAACAATATCTACAGATTTAAATTATCGGTCTAAACTTTGGAAATGGGGGAAAGAACCTAAAGACATCATGCCAGAGTTGTTATCGTATAGTCACCTTATATTGGGAGACATAGATACTGCATATTTTATGTTAGGTCGCAACAAAGTACAGCCTAATTATCAAGATGATAAATCGCTTCCAGTTCTTTACAACACACTATTTGACCTATATCCTCAACTCAAACTAATAGCAACGACACTTAGGTATTCTGTAAGTGCATCCCATCAACGTATAGGAGGTTTGCTTTATGATAAGGAACAAATATATCGGGCAAATATCAAAGAGGTTACACCTGTTGTTGATCGTGTAGGAAGTGGTGATGCTTTTATGGGAGGACTTACTTTTGGACTTTTAGATAATCCGTTAGATAAGCAGCGGGCAATTGATATTGCAGTTGCTTCTTGTTGTCTTAAACACACCGTTTACGGTGATTATAATCTAGTATCGCTCGATGATATAGAGCGCTTTATTAATGGTGAACATACTGGCAAAGTATCCAGATAATATTATGGCGAAATTTACAAGAATAGAAGTTGCTCAAGAGATGAAACGAACAGGAGTCGTACCATTATTTTATGATGCATCTGTAGAAAATGGTATAGAGCTCTTAAAAGCTTTGTATAAAGGAGGTGCAAGAGTTGTGGAGTTTACTAGCAGAGGGGAAAATGCTCATAAGGTATTTGACGCCTTGTGTGCTTTCGCGAAAGTAAACTTTCCAGCATTAATACTGGGAGTAGGTTCTATTACAGATGCAGCAGCAGCCTCTCTCTATATGCAACTGGGAGCAAATTTCATTGTGACTCCAGTTCTTAGGGAAGATATAGCGATGATCTGTAACCGAAGAAAAGTGCTGTGGTCCCCCGGATGTGGTTCCTTAACTGAAATTTCTCGAGCAGAAGAATTAGGTTGCGAAATTGTAAAATTATTTCCTGGCGATTGTTACGGAGCAAATTTTGTTAAAGCGATCAAAGGTCCTTGTCCTTGGACCTCAATAATGCCTACGGGAGGTGTCTCCCCTACTCTAAAAAATTTAGAGGAATGGTTCATTGCAGGTGTAACTTGTGTTGGTATAGGGTCAAAACTTTTTGTCAAGGATACCGATGGAAATTATAATTTTAAAGATGTGGAAGTCAAAACAAAAAACGTAATCGAAATAATTACTAAAATTAGAAATTCAAAAATTTAGACTCTAGTATAAACAGTAGGGTTATAAAAATAAATGGTAGATGTTTATTTGGACAATCTCATATAAATAAACTACCTGTTTATATAAAAATAACCCGTCTTGCGTTTAAGCAACTCATTAGCAGCCACGTACTCTAATGAATAATAATAGGTTCCTGTTGGTAGTGCCGTTGTACCAAATGTTCTTAGGCCTTTGTTACTGTTACCAGTAAAAAGTTCTTTGCCTGGTTGTTCATAACCTTTTTCAGAAAAAACGATTATACCCCAACGATTATAAATCTGTAATACATTATTCGGAAAGGCGTGAAGACCTGGTATCCTTAGTGCATCATTAATATTATCTCCATTAGGGCTCATGGCTTGATATAAAAAGACTTCATCGGGTTGCAAAAGAAAAACAATGGTTTGGTCTTCGAAATCGTTGTCATCATCAAAATCAACATCAGTTGTATCTAAAGGATCATCTGATAAATCATTTACATTATAACCATTCGCAATTTGTCCTTCTGCGATTGCTTGATTGACTACCTGTCCTTCAATAATATCATTTTGAGTTAGCGTATAAAACCCTTTAAAATTGCTTGAGTTTATTTCACCTGGCATTAAATCTATAGGATCACCTATAAGCTCAATATTAGGTAAAGAGTCTAATACAACAATGTTAAAAACTGGTACCTCCCCATTATTTTGAACTGAAAAAGTGTACTCAATCTGATCTCCAATAGTAACCAAATTATCCCCATTAGTATCTATATAAAATCCTGTTTTGGACAATGCTAAATTTGCTATATTATTCACGGTTATGAAAATTCTAGCATTATTGCAATACACGGGATTAACACTACTACAAATTTCATATTCTATTAAATGTTCTCCTGCTTCAGTATTTGGAGCAACTTTTACTTCTCCTGTCAACGGGTCAAAACTAATACCATCGGTAGGATTAGTATCAATAAACGAAGTAACACTAACATTCGTACCCAAAATAGCAGCATTACCATTTAAAGTATCATTGGCATTAACAAGGTTTTGAGAGGTTTCTCCCGTTCCTCCATTTAGGGTGATATAATCATCTTGAGCAACAACACAAATTGGAGAAGTAATACGTAGAGACTGTTGGCAGTTTGACGCAGCAGAAGTTACAGTTATATCAATGTCTTCTCCTAAATTGATTTCAGAAATACTCCAAACAGAACCTGTTATATTTGTGACTACACCAGCCGTACTTGTTACTACACCCTGACTTACTGTAACCTCTACCGAATAGGTATTCGATTGAGTAGTACATGTGGGAGCTTGTGTAATATTAATAATTGGAACATTTGTTATCGTAACGGTAAAAGAATTTTCGCTGCTACAGTTAGGTATCGAACTATTCTCTTCATATATAAATATAGTTTGCGTACTTGTTATTCTATCACCTTGAAATAACGCTTGTCCACCACCATTAGTTTCTGTATAATAACTTCCCGACGTAAGTGCTGGTAATACATAAAAATCACATCTACTAACATCTGCTGATGAATCTACAATTGGTAAGGATTGTACTTGCATTACAATAGAAGTACTAGTACTAGAACAACCGGTAGCAGTATCTGTTACGATCACAGAAACAGCGTCACCGTCGGCTAGATCGGTTGTAGTGTAGGTAGCGTTTGGTGATTGACCTTGAACACTCAGAGAACCTTTAAAAAATTCATATTCATCACCTCCTGTTGCGGTAAAAGTAACACTATCACCCTGACAAATGTTATTGTCCAAATCGTTACTAAGAATTTCTGGTATTACACTTGATGGATTTACAAGTAATATAGGCCCAGTTATAACGTTAGAATTAATATTATCAAATGTAACGTAAAAATCACCATAACTACCAGCATCCAAATTAGAAACAGCGAGTACGCCAGAAGCGTTTGATAGTATAGTTTCGCGTATCATTATACCATCATCTAAGTAATTAAGGGTGTAAGAAGTATTAGCTACAAGACCCTCTAATCGTATAATGCCATCCTTTGCTGAACAAGAAGTTGGATTTGATTTTGTATCTAAAGTAAGTTGAGTACAATTGATGGGATTACCTAGATTTGCATAATCAAAAGTTCCATTTCTTATTTTTTCAATAACTATTTGATTGGCTGAAGAATTAGCTAATCCAGCTGTTCTTCCTTCTAAACCAGAGCGTGTAAAATTGGCGCTGTTCTCCCAATCACCACAAGCAAAAGAAAATGTACTTCCTGAGCCGCCAGCCCCAACATTAAAGGAGGGATTATTACTAATAGGAAAAGTTGGCGCTAGAGTATTAGCATCAATATCCTCATAAGAAAAACCATGAAAAAAACTACCATCTGGTTTTCTAACTTGAAAAGCATCTCCAGAGTTTCGAAGACTAATTCTTCCCCACGAAGTAACTGTCGTTGAAGATTGTATACAAGGTGTGTATGCAGCATTTGCATTAGTTGGCTTTGTTCCGCTATTCTTTAAAGAAACTGCATCGATAGATACGACGTAAACATGATCATCATTAATGTCAAAAACATCATCTGCTGGTAGCTCACCCACATCAGGATCATTTGAGTTATAAATTACTATAAGGGAGCCTGGTAATACATCGTCAAAAATACTTCCTAAAATGATATGACCTGTTGAAATACCAACTCCTGTGCTTAGGGATTGAAAATCTCCATTATTATCATCAATAATCCAATTGGTTAGATCCACAGGACTTGTTGGATTTGCGGGATCACCGATGACTAATAGTT
The DNA here is from genome assembly GCF_042434915.1 of Aquimarina rhodophyticola. GTDB lineage: Bacteria > Bacteroidota > Bacteroidia > Flavobacteriales > Flavobacteriaceae > Aquimarina. The sequence goes on along the minus strand of NZ_CP170198.1, from coordinate 321,950 downwards.
CTACCCATTCCTTTATTCCAGATGCTCCATTAGAAACTTCATTAATAATAATTCCTGCCTCTTGAGAACGCATATACATTAAAAAAGAAGAAAAAAACAGAATTACTACTAATGCCGATGTTATTTTTTTTTTTAAATATAAGCCATTGAAATGTATGATAGGTTAATAAATATTATAGAACTATAAAAAATAGTCATATTAATATTTAAGATTTAAAAACTAATTTAATCAAATAAATTAACTAGTAACAATGTATACATATCAAATCTAAAGATACATCGATTTTTATAAAATATATAATAACCAAAAGATTGATGCTATTTCAAAACTTCGCTTTAAAAATTATTCTTCTTTATAAAGATCAAATTTAATTAAACAAAAAAGTAGTTTTTTTAAATAAAAAAATCCCCTAAGATCAGAATATCTTAGGGGATTTTATAAAATCTACGTCGATATGTTCTTACTGATCAGATAAAATAATTTTATCTGTTACAACTCTATCATTCAACGTTAACTTACAAAAATACATTGCCGATGGTAGTGATCCATATTCATTAAATATAGCTTTATATTCTTTGAATGCTTCCACCTCTCCATCAAACAGTGTTTTTATCAAAACACCTGATGTAGAATAAACTTCAAGTTTTGCAGTTCCTTTTTCTGTTGAATTGAACATGATATTAACAGGACCCTGTGCTGGATTTGGAAATACATCTAACTCAACTTCAAAATTGTTAAGAATACTACTTGTAGTAGAAATTCTTTCAGATGCTCCTCTAGAACAATCACCAATTTCATTATCACTTACTCTAATTCTTCCAATATCAGAACACCCTGTTTTTGTATCTATAACATCAATATCATAGCGTCCAGAAGCTGTTACTTCAATTGTTGAGTCTCCTTCTGACCCTACGCTCCATTTGAATGTAATATCTGGATTTTCTGAACTAGCGGTTAACAGTATAGCTCCATTGGCTAAACATTCTCTACTTACACTGTATACTGGAACACTTCTTAGATCGTCGATTGTTACCACTGTTTCAAATGAACAGCTCGCATTATCGTTATCAGTAACTAGTACATCATAGGTACCTCCTGAACTTACTGTTAAACTGTTACCTGAAAGCGCAGTTCCGTTCCATAAAATAGTAGGATTACTAATACTGGTGGTAAATGTTACTACTACTTCTTCAGAAGTACAATCTATTACTCTATCATTAGAAACATCAATCGAAACATTCAATTCACTTTGACTTTCTTCGATCAGTACTACATCTTCGGTACTACAACCTGTGGTAGGATCTTCTACAACTACAGTATACGTGCCTGCTGCATCTACGCTTACCGTGTTAGCTGCAAGTGCGGTACCTTCCCATAGGATGGTGGCATTACTGATATCGGTGTTGATAGTAACTGCTAAAGTCTCGAAATCACACGTGATAACTCCATTGTTCTCTACAACAGTAGTGATACTTGGGGTGTTACGAATATCTTCGATCAGTACTACATCTTCGGTAGTACAACCTGTGGTAGGATCTTCTACAACTACAGTATACGTGCCTGCTGCATCTACGCTTACCGTGTTAGCTGCAAGTGCGGTACCTTCCCATAGGATGGTGGCATTACTGATATCGGTGTTGATAGTAACTGCTAAAGTCTCGAAATCACACGTGATAACTCCATTGTTCTCTACAACAGTAGTGATACTTGGGGTGTTACGAATATCTTCGATCAGTACTACATCTTCGGTACTACAACCTGTGGTAGGATCTTCTACAACTACAGTATACGTGCCTGCTGCATCTACGCTTACCGTGTTACCTGCAAGTGCGGTACCTTCCCATAGGATGGTGGCATTACTGATATCGGTGTTGATAGTAACTGCTAAAGTCTCGAAATCACACGTGATAACTCCATTGTTCTCTACAACAGTAGTGATACTTGGGGTGTTACGAATATCTTCGATCAGTACTACATCTTCGGTAGTACAACCTGTGGTAGGATCTTCTACAACTACAGTATACGTGCCTGCTGCATCTACGCTTACCGTGTTACCTGCAAGTGCGGTACCTTCCCATAGGATGGTGGCATTACTGATATCGGTGTTGATAGTAACTGTTAAAGTCTCGAAATCACACGTGATAACTCCATTGTTCTCTACAACGGTAGTGATACTTGGGGTGTTACGAATATCTTCGATCAGTACTACATCTTCGGTACTACAACCTGTGGTAGGATCTTCTACAACTACAGTATACGTGCCTGCTGCATCTACATGTACTGTATTACCTGCAAGTGCGGTACCTTCCCATAGGATGGTGGCATTACTGATATCGGTGTTGATAGTAACTGCTAAAGTCTCGAAATCACACGTGATAACTCCATTGTTCTCTACAACAGTAGTGATACTTGGGGTGTTACGAATATCTTCGATAACTACTACATCTTCGGTAGTACAACCTGTGGTAGGATCTTCTACAACTACAGTATACGTGCCTGCTGCATCTACGCTTACCGTGTTACCTGCAAGTGCGGTACCTTCCCATAGGATGGTGGCATTACTGATATCGGTGTTGATAGTAACTGTTAAAGTCTCGAAAGCACACGTGATAACTCCGTTGTTCTCTACAACAGTAGTGATACTTGGGGTGTTACGAATATCTTCGATCAGTACTACATCTTCGGTACTACAACCTGTGGTAGGATCTTCTACAACTACAGTATACGTGCCTGCTGCATCTACGCTTACCGTGTTACCTGCAAGTGCGGTACCTTCCCATAGGATGGTGGCATTACTGATATCGGTGTTGATAGTAACTGTTAAAGTCTCGAAATCACACGTGATAACTCCATTGTTCTCTACAACAGTAGTGATACTTGGGGTGTTACGAATATCTTCGATCAGTACTACATCTTCGGTACTACAACCTGTGGTAGGATCTTCTACAACTACAGTATACGTGCCTGCTGCATCTACGCTTACCGTGTTACCTGCAAGTGCGGTACCTTCCCATAGGATGGTGGCATTACTGATATCGGTGTTGATAGTAACTGTTAAGCTTTCGAAATCACACGTGATAACTCCATTGTTCTCTACAACAGTAGTGATACTTGGGGTGTTACGAATATCTTCGATCAGTACTACATCTTCGGTACTACAACCTGTGGTAGGATCTTCTACAACTACAGTATACGTGCCTGCTGCATCTACGCTTACCGTGTTACCTGCAAGTGCGGTACCTTCCCATAGGATGGTGGCATTACTGATATCGGTGTTGATAGTAACTGCTAAAGTCTCGAAAGCACACGTGATAACTCCATTGTTCTCTACAACGGTAGTGATACTTGGGGTGTTACGAATATCTTCGATCAGTACTACATCTTCGGTACTACAACCTGTGGTAGGATCTTCTACAACTACAGTATACGTGCCTGCTGCATCTACATGTACTGTATTACCTGCAAGTGCGGTACCTTCCCATAGGATGGTGGCATTACTGATGTCTGTATTTATTATAATCAATAAGCGCTCGAAATCACACGTGATAACTCCATTGTTCTCTACAACGGTAGTGATACTTGGGGTGTTACGAATATCTTCGATCAGTACTACATCTTCGGTAGTACAACCTGTGGTAGGATCTTCTACAACTACAGTATACGTGCCTGCTGCATCTACGCTTACCGTGTTACCTGCAAGTGCGGTACCTTCCCATAGGATGGTGGCATTACTGATATCGGTGTCGATAGTAACTGTTAAAGTCTCGAAAGCACACGTGATAACTCCGTTGTTTTCTACAACAGTAGTGACACTTGGTTCATTACGAATATCTTCGATCAGTACTACATCTTCGGTAGTACAACCTGTGGTAGGATCTTCTACAACTACAGTATACGTGCCTGCTGCATCTACATGTACTGTATTACCTGCAAGTGCGGTACCTTCCCATAGGATGGTGGCATTACTGATGTCTGTATTTATTATAATCAATAAGCGCTCGAAATCACACGTGATAACTCCATTGTTTTCTACAACAGTAGTGACACTTGGGGTGTTACGAATATCTTCGATCAGTACTACATCTTCGGTACTACAACCTGTGGTAGGATCTTCTACAACTACAGTATACGTGCCTGCTGCATCTACGCTTACCGTGTTAGCTGCAAGTGCGGTACCTTCCCATAGGATGGTGGCATTACTGATATCGGTGTTGATAGTAACTGCTAAAGTCTCGAAATCACACGTGATAACTCCATTGTTCTCTACAACAGTAGTGATACTTGGGGTGTTACGAATATCTTCGATAACTACTACATCTTCGGTAGTACAACCTGTGGTAGGATCTTCTACAACTACAGTATACGTGCCTGCTGCATCTACGCTTACCGTGTTACCTGCAAGTGCGGTACCTTCCCATAGGATGGTGGCATTACTGATATCGGTGTTGATAGTAACTGTTAAAGTCTCGAAAGCACACGTGATAACTCCATTGTTCTCTACAACAGTAGTGATACTTGGGGTGTTACGAATATCTTCGATCAGTACTACATCTTCGGTACTACAACCTGTGGTAGGATCTTCTACAACTACAGTATACGTGCCTGCTGCATCTACGCTTACCGTGTTACCTGCAAGTGCGGTACCTTCCCATAGGATGGTGGCATTACTGATATCGGTGTTGATAGTAACTGTTAAAGTCTCGAAAGCACACGTGATAACTCCATTGTTCTCTACAACAGTAGTGATACTTGGGGTGTTACGAATATCTTCGATCAGTACTACATCTTCGGTGCTACAACCTGTGGCAGGATCTTCTACAACTACAGTATACGTGCCTGCTGCATCTACGCTTACCGTGTTACCTGCAAGTGCGGTACCTTCCCATAGGATGGTGGCATTACTGATATCGGTGTTGATAGTAACTGCTAAAGTCTCGAAAGCACACGTGATAACTCCATTGTTCTCTACAACAGTAGTGATACTTGGGGTATTACGAATATCTTCGATCAGTACTACATCTTCGGTGCTACAACCTGTGGCAGGATCTTCTACAACTACAGTATACGTGCCTGCTGCATCTACGCTTACCGTGTTACCTGCAAGTGCGGTACCTTCCCATAGGATGGTGGCATTACTGATATCGGTGTTGATAGTAACTGCTAAAGTCTCGAAAGCACACGTGATAACTCCATTGTTCTCTACAACGGTAGTGATACTTGGGGTGTTACGAATATCTTCGATCAGTACTACATCTTCGGTAGTACAACCTGTGGTAGGATCTTCTACAACTACAGTATACGTGCCTGCTGCATCTACATGTACTGTATTACCTGCAAGTGCGGTACCTTCCCATAGGATGGTGGCATTACTGATATCGGTGTTGATAGTAACTGCTAAAGTCTCGAAATCACACGTGATAACTCCATTGTTCTCTACAACAGTAGTGATACTTGGGGTGTTACGAATATCTTCGATAACTACTACATCTTCGGTAGTACAACCTGTGGTAGGATCTTCTACAACTACAGTATACGTGCCTGCTGCATCTACGCTTACCGTGTTACCTGCAAGTGCGGTACCTTCCCATAGGATGGTGGCATTACTGATATCGGTGTTGATAGTAACTGTTAAAGTCTCGAAAGCACACGTGATAACTCCATTGTTCTCTACAACAGTAGTGATACTTGGGGTGTTACGAATATCTTCGATCAGTACTACATCTTCGGTACTACAACCTGTGGTAGGATCTTCTACAACTACAGTATACGTGCCTGCTGCATCTACGCTTACCGTGTTACCTGCAAGTGCGGTACCTTCCCATAGGATGGTGGCATTACTGATATCGGTGTTGATAGTAACTGTTAAAGTCTCGAAAGCACACGTGATAACTCCATTGTTCTCTACAACAGTAGTGATACTTGGGGTGTTACGAATATCTTCGATCAGTACTACATCTTCGGTGCTACAACCTGTGGCAGGATCTTCTACAACTACAGTATACGTGCCTGCTGCATCTACGCTTACCGTGTTACCTGCAAGTGCGGTACCTTCCCATAGGATGGTGGCATTACTGATATCGGTGTTGATAGTAACTGCTAAAGTCTCGAAAGCACACGTGATAACTCCATTGTTCTCTACAACAGTAGTGATACTTGGGGTATTACGAATATCTTCGATCAGTACTACATCTTCGGTGCTACAACCTGTGGCAGGATCTTCTACAACTACAGTATACGTGCCTGCTGCATCTACGCTTACCGTGTTACCTGCAAGTGCGGTACCTTCCCATAGGATGGTGGCATTACTGATATCGGTGTTGATAGTAACTGCTAAAGTCTCGAAAGCACACGTGATAACTCCATTGTTCTCTACAACGGTAGTGATACTTGGGGTGTTACGAATATCTTCGATCAGTACTACATCTTCGGTGCTACAACCTGTGGTAGGATCTTCTACAACTACAGTATACGTGCCTGCTGCATCTACATGTACTGTATTACCTGCAAGTGCGGTACCTTCCCATAGAATGGTGGCATTACTGATGTCTGTATTTATTATAATCAATAAGCGCTCGAAATCACACGTGATAACTCCATTGTTCTCTACAACAGTAGTGATACTTGGGGTGTTACGAATATCTTCGATCAGTACTACATCTTCGGTGCTACAACCTGTGGTAGGATCTTCTACAACTACAGTATACGTGCCTGCTGCATCTACGCTTACCGTGTTACCTGCAAGTGCGGTACCTTCCCATAGGATGGTAGCATTACTGATATCGGTGTTGATAGTAACTGCTAAAGTCTCGAAAGCACACGTGATAACTCCATTGTTCTCTACAACAGTAGTGATACTTGGGGTGTTACGAATATCTTCGATCAGTACTACATCTTCGGTGCTACAACCTGTGGTAGGATCTTCTACAACTACAGTATACGTGCCTGCTGCATCTACGCTTACCGTGTTACCTGCAAGTGCGGTACCTTCCCATAGGATGGTAGCATTACTGATATCGGTGTTGATAGTAACTGCTAAAGTCTCGAAAGCACACGTGATAACTCCATTGTTCTCTACAACAGTAGTGATACTTGGGGTGTTACGAATATCTTCGATCAGTACTACATCTTCGGTACTACAACCTGTGGTAGGATCTTCTACAACTACAGTATACGTGCCTGCTGCATCTACGCTTACCGTGTTACCTGCAAGTGCGGTACCTTCCCATAGGATGGTGGCATTACTGATATCGGTGTTGATAGTAACTGCTAAAGTCTCGAAAGCACACGTGATAACTCCATTGTTCTCTACAACAGTAGTGATACTTGGGGTGTTACGAATATCTTCGATCAGTACTACATCTTCGGTACTACAACCTGTGGTAGGGTCTTCTACAACTACAGTATACGTACCTGCTGCATCTACACTTACCGTGTTACCTGCAAGTGCGGTACCTTCCCATAGGATGGTGGCATTACTGATATCGGTGTTGATAGTAACTGCTAAAGTCTCGAAATCACACGTGATAACTCCATTGTTCTCTACAACAGTAGTGATACTTGGGGTGTTACGAATATCTTCGATCAGTACTACATCTTCGGTACTACAACCTGTGGTAGGATCTTCTACAACTACAGTATACGTGCCTGCTGCATCTACATGTACTGTATTACCTGCAAGTGCGGTACCTTCCCATAGGATGGTGGCATTACTGATATCGGTGTTGATAGTAACTGTTAAGCTTTCGAAATCACACGTGATAACTCCATTGTTCTCTACAACAGTAGTGATACTTGGGGTGTTACGAATATCTTCGATCAGTACTACATCTTCGGTACTACAACCTGTGGTAGGATCTTCTACAACTACAGTATACGTGCCTGCTGCATCTACGCTTACCGTGTTACCTGCAAGTGCGGTACCTTCCCATAGGATGGTGGCATTACTGATATCGGTGTTGATAGTAACTGCTAAAGTCTCGAAAGCACACGTGATAACTCCATTGTTCTCTACAACGGTAGTGATACTTGGGGTGTTACGAATATCTTCGATCAGTACTACATCTTCGGTACTACAACCTGTGGTAGGATCTTCTACAACTACAGTATACGTGCCTGCTGCATCTACGCTTACCGTGTTACCTGCAAGTGCGGTACCTTCCCATAGGATGGTGGCATTACTGATATCGGTGTTGATAGTAACTGCTACCTCATTAAAATTACAATCTATGTTACCATTATTAGTAATGGTAGTTGTCAATTGAGGTAAAGCATCGTCTCGCTCGATTGTTCTAATTGTCGAACCAGAACAACCTGAAGGAGTAGTAACTGTTAAAGAGTAATCACCTTCAGTACTTACTGTAATACTTTTAAGAGTAGAAACAAAGCCATTTGGTCCTTCCCATAAATAAGAAACATCTTCGATAGCTGATATTGCAGTTATAATAACTTCATTATCTACACAAGTCAAAGCTCCTTCTACAGACGTTGAAACTTCTACTTCATTAGATCTTTCGCCAGAAACTTTGATGTTATCAAATATATAAACTTCGTCAGTTCCAGTATTAAATTGGTGAATTACAATCTGTAGTTCACTTCCTTCTAAGAAAGGTGAGCTGATTCTGGATACTTCTGGATCAGAATACTCATAAAATAAAGTCTCACCACCATTATCCAAAATATAATACACTCTAAAATAATCCTGGTTAAGTTCTAATGATCCACTAGCTTCAAAATCTAGTGTGACATTTACATCTTTAAAAGAAGATATATCAATAGTCTCGGATTTCCAAATAGACCTTCTAGCCAATAATCCATAGCTTTTAAATTGATTATTCACAACCATAGATCGTAGACTATTTCCAGTGTAATCTAGTGACCAAGCCGTATCGCCTATATCAATTATAGTTCCATCTTCGAGATCCTCAAAATCTTCAAGCCATAAAATCTCTGTTCCACCAGCTATAGAAGAAATTACTTCTGCAGTTTGGCTAACAGAACAACCATTAGGAGCTGTAACTGTTAACGTATAAATTCCGGCAGCATTAACCTCTAAATTTTTAGTATTAAAAACTACGCCATTTGGATCTTTCCAAGCGTAACTAACATTTGATGTCGTAGAATTTCCTATTAAAGTGACTACAGATACAGAACAACTTATAGATCCATCAACTGTAGCACTAATGTTGGGCTCATCCTTATTCTCTTCAACCTCAATAAACGCCACAGAAGAACATCCATTAGGCCTAGTTACAGTTAAATCATATTCTCCGCCTTCACTTACAACTACAATTGCAGAGGTAGAACTAAATCCATTTGGACCTCTCCATTGGTAACTAACATCTGGTGTCGTGGAGCTTCCTGTTAATGTAACTTCTGTATTGATACACGTAATCTCTCCATCTACAGATGCATTGATTGAAGGAGTTTCTTTGTCTTCATCTACATTAACGGTTTCTGTACTAAAACATCCATTAGCAGCAGTAACTCTTAAGGTATAATCACCTCCCTCAAAAACTTCTACAATACGAGTATTCTCATTAAAACCATTAGGTCCTGTCCAGTTATAACTTACATTTGGTGTCGTTGAATTTCCCGTAAGGGTAACAACAGATGCTATTCTTGTAGCATCACTACATCCTATGGCACCATCAACTGTAGCACTAATGTTGGGCTCATCCTTATTCTCTTCAACCTCAATAAACGCCACAGAAGAACATCCATTAGGCCTAGTTACAGTTAAATCATATTCTCCGCCTTCACTTACAACTACAATTGCAGAGGTAGAACTAAATCCATTTGGACCTCTCCATTGGTAACTAACATCTGGTGTCGTGGAGCTTCCTGTTAATGTAACTTCTGTATTGATACACGTAATCTCTCCATCTACAGATGCATTGATTGAAGGAGTTTCTTTGTCTTCATCTACATTAACGGTTTCTGTACTAAAACATCCATTAGCAGCAGTAACTCTTAAGGTATAATCACCTCCCTCAAAAACTTCTACAATACGAGTATTCTCATTAAAACCATTAGGTCCTGTCCAGTTATAACTTACATTTGGTGTCGTTGAATTTCCCGTAAGGGTAACAACAGATGCTATTCTTGTAGCATCACTACATCCTATGGCACCATCAACTGTAGCACTAATATTGGGCTCATTCTTATTCTCTTCAACCTCAATAAACGCCACAGAAGAACATCCATTAGGTCTAGTTACAGTTAAATCATATTCTCCGCCTTCACTTACAACTACAATTGCAGAGGTAGAACTAAATCCATTTGGACCTCTCCATTGGTAACTAACACCTGGTGTCGTGGAGCTTCCTGTTAATGTAACTTCTGTATTGATACACGTAATCTCTCCATCTACAGAAGCATTGATTGAAGGAGTTTCTTTATCTTCATCTACATTGACGGTTTCTGTACTAAAACATCCATTAGCAGCAGTAACTCTTAAGGTATAATCACCTCCCTCAAAAACTTCTACAATACGAGTATTCTCATTAAAACCATTAGGTCCTGTCCAAACATAACTAACATTAGGAGTAGTTGAATTTCCCGTAAGGGTAACAACAGATGCTATTCTTGTAGCATCACTACATCCTATGGCACCATCAACTGTAGCACTAATGTTGGGCTCATCCTTATTCTCTTCAACCTCAATAAACGCCACAGAAGAACATCCATTGGGTCTAGTTACAGTTAAATCATATTCTCCGCCTTCACTTACAACTACAATTGCAGAGGTAGAACTAAATCCATTTGGACCTCTCCATTGGTAACTAACACCTGGTGTTGTGGAGCTTCCTGTTAATGTAACTTCTGTATTGATACACGTAATCTCTCCATCTACAGATGCATTGATTGAAGGAGTTTCTCTGTCTTCATCTACATTCACGGTTTCTGTACTAAAACATCCATTAACAGCAGTAACTCTTAAGGTATAATCACCTCCCTCAAAAACTTCTACAATACGAGTATTCTCATTAAAACCATTAGGTCCTGTCCAAACATAACTAACATTAGGAGTAGTTGAATTTCCTGTAAGGGTAACAACAGATGCTATTCTTGTAGCATCACTACATCCTATGGCACCATCAACTGTAGCACTAATGTTGGGCTCATCCTTATTCTCTTCAACCTCAATAAACGCCACAGAAGAACATCCATTAGGCCTAGTTACAGTTAAATCATATTCTCCGCCTTCACTTACAACTACAATTGCAGAGGTAGAACTAAATCCATTTGGACCTCTCCATTGGTAACTAACATCTGGTGTTGTGGAGCTTCCTGTTAATGTAACTTCTGTATTGATACACGTAATCTCTCCATCTACAGATGCATTGATTGAAGGAGTTTCTTTATCTTCATCTACATTGACGGTTTCTGTACTAAAACATCCATTAACAGCAGTAACTCTTAAGGTATAATCACCTCCCTCAAAAACTTCTACAATACGAGTATTCTCATTAAAACCATTAGGTCCTGTCCAAACATAACTAACATTAGGAGTAGTTGAATTTCCTGTAAGGGTAACAACAGATGCTATTCTTGTAGCATCACTACATCCTATGGCACCATCAACTGTAGCACTAATGTTGGGCTCATCCTTATTCTCTTCAACCTCAATAAACGCCACAGAAGAACATCCATTAGGCCTAGTTACAGTTAAATCATATTCTCCGCCTTCACTTACAACTACAATTGCAGAGGTAGAACTAAATCCATTTGGACCTCTCCATTGGTAACTAACATCTGGTGTTGTGGAGCTTCCTGTTAATGTAACTTCTGTATTGATACACGTAATCTCTCCATCTACAGATGCATTGATTGAAGGAGTTTCTTTATCTTCATCTACATTGACGGTTTCTGTACTAAAACATCCATTAACAGCAGTAACTCTTAAGGTATAATCACCTCCCTCAAAAACTTCTACAATACGAGTATTCTCATTAAAACCATTAGGTCCTGTCCAAACATAACTAACATTAGGAGTAGTTGAATTTCCCGTAAGGGTAACAACAGATGCTATTCTTGTAGCATCACTGCATCCTATGGCACCATCAACTGTAGCACTAATGTTGGGCTCATCCTTATTCTCTTCAACAGTTACAGTTTTTGTGCTAAAACATCCATTAGCAGCAGTAACTTTTAAGGTATAATCTCCACCTTCTGAAGCTTCTACAACACGAGTATTCTCATTAAACCCATTAGGTCCTGTCCAGTTATAACTAACATTAGGAGTAGTTGAGTTTCCAGTAAGCGTTACTATAGGTATAACACATGTAATATCACCACTTACCGATGTACTAACTACTGGTCTGTCGTTATCTTCTTCGACTTCGATAGTTTGCTTAGCAAAACATCCATTAGCTTTGGTTACTGTTAATGTATACTCACCTGAAGTGCCTACATTGACAACTCGAGAGTTCACATTAAAACCATTGGGTCCTGTCCAATTATAACTAACATTAGGTACCGTGGAGTTTCCTGTCAAAGTTACAGTTGAAACCGAACACGTAATATCACCATTTACTGAAGCACTAAGAGTAGGTACGTCTTTATCCTCGTTTACAGTTACAGTTTTTGTACTAAAACATCCATTAGCAGCAGTAATTTTTAAGGTATAATCTCCACCTTCTGAAGCTTCTACAACACGAGTATTTTCATTAAACCCATTAGGTCCTGTCCAGTTATAACTAACATTAGGAGTAGTTGAATTTCCAGTAAGCGTTACTATAGGTATAACACATGTAATATCACCACTTACCGATGTACTAACTACTGGTCTGTCGTTATCTTCTTCGACTTCGATAGTTTGCTTAGCAAAACATCCATTAGCTTTGGTTACTGTTAATGTATACTCACCTGAAGTGCCTACATTGACAACTCGAGAGTTCACATTAAAACCATTGGGTCCTGTCCAATTATAACTAACATTAGGTACCGTGGAGTTTCCTGTCAAAGTTACAGTTGAAACCGAACACGTAATATCACCATTTACTGAAGCACTAAGAGTAGGTACGTCTTTATCCTCGTTTACAGTTACAGTTTTTGTACTAAAACATCCATTAGCAGCAGTAATTTTTAAGGTATAATCTCCACCTTCTGAAGCTTCTACAATACGAGTATTCTCATTAAAACCATTAGGTCCTGTCCAGTTATAACTAACATTAGGAGTAGTTGAGTTTCCAGTAAGCGTTACTATAGGTATAACACATGTAATATCCCCACTTACCGATGTACTAACTACTGGTTGTTCTTTGTCTTCTTCTACCTCAATAACTTCTGTAATAAAACATCCATTTGGAGCTGTAACTCTCAAGGTGTAGTTTCCTCTTAAACCCACTTCTATAATTCGTGAATTTACAGTTAGACCACTAGGACCTGTCCAATTGTACGTAACATTGGGGGTTGTGGAATTTCCTGTTAATGTTACCTCGGTTACATTACAACTTAATTCACCATCTACTGCAGTGCTAATAGTAGGTTCGTCTTTATCTTCGTTTACAGTTACAGTTTTTGTACTAAAACATCCATTAGCAGCAGTCACTTTTAGGGTATAATCTCCACCTTCTGAAGCTTCTACAACACGAGTATTCTCATTAAACCCATTAGGTCCTGTCCAGTTATAACTAACATTAGGAGTAGTTGAGTTTCCAGTAAGCGTTACTATAGGTATAACACATGTAATATCACCACTTACCGTTGTACTAACTACTGGTCTGTCTTTATCCTCCTCTACTTCGATTGAGGTTGTTTTAGAACATCCCCCTGATAGCGAAACTGTTAGTATATAATTTCCAGCAGTACTAACCTCAACTATACGAGTGTTTTCATTAAATCCATTAGGTCCTGTCCAAGAATACGTAACATTAGGGGTTGTGGAATTTCCAGTTAAAGTTACAGTTGGTGAAAAACAATTGATGACACCATTAACTGTTGCGTCAATATCAATTCCATCAACCAAAATTGTATTATCTACTTTAATATTATCCAAGTAATATATTTCACTAACATCGGTAGTTGTAGAACGTGCTATTAATTGTAGCGTGTTTCCATTTAAATTATTCACAACAATATCGCTGCCATTAGCGCTTCCGTTATTGATAACACCTAAGCTTTCGCTAAATAATACTTCTGCTTGTCCATCAATTTTATAGTATAAACGTAAATAATCTAAGCTCGATCCGCTAGATTCCATACCCGTAGTACTACAAATATTTAAGGATACATTTACATCGTTCAAATTTTCAATATCAATAACCTCAGAACTCCAAACACCTTCATTTCCGGGCCCAATATTACTTACTATAAAAGCATTATTTAAAACTTCTAAACGACCATTTCCACTTGGATTACTTGTAGACCAAGCTGTAGATCCATTATCAGTTTGCGTCTGATTTGACAAATCATTAAAATTTTCTAACCAAATGAGATTGTACTCTTCAAAAGATGATGGATCACCTGTGACGCGACCCGTAGCTGTAGCTGTACAACCCGAAGGAGATGTTACCGTTAAGATATAATCTCCAGCAACTCCTACCACAATATTTTGAGAAGTGCTTGTAAAACCTTGTGGTCCAGTCCAACTATAGGTTACATCTGGTTCTGATGCTCCACCTCTTATTGGGACCTGTGGATTACTACATGAGAGTACACCATCAACAATAGCTTCGGCTTCTAGTGCACTAGCTCCGTCACCTATAACCTCTATATTATCAAAATAATAAAATTCGCTATCTCCAGTACTCAAAGATCTTACTATTATTTGTAAGGTATTTCCATTTAAAACAGGAGTACGTATCGTTTCTGAACTAAAAGCACCATCTTTATCTCCATTGATAAAAAACTGTTCGCTACCATTGTTCAGTTTATAGTAAACTCTAAAATAATCTTGTCCAGAATCTAACGAACCTTCGCCGTCAATATCCATAGACACAGTAATATCAGAATAAGAAGAAATATTTATAACCTCTGATGTCCAAACTCCTTGACCAATCGACGAATCATAGTTAGAACCATTAATTACAAATTGTTGACCCCTAACTTCCATAAAACCACTCTCAATACCAGATGTATCTGAATTCCAAGCGGTATCGCCATTGTCTTGAATTGTTCCATTAGAAAGATCATTAAAGTTTTCTAACCAAATAGTTTGATCCTCACCACCAACAGAAACCGATTTAACCTCGACAATCTGTGAACTGCTACAACCGCTATTACCAAGAGTCACGGTAAACGTGTATTCTCCTGGTACTGAAACCTGTGTCACTTGAGAATTCGTTGCGAAGCCATTAGGCCCTGACCATTCATATGTAACTCCTGGCGTATTTGAATTTCCTGTCAGACTCACTGCCGATGTATTACATCCTAGTATTCCTGAAGCTGAAGCAGTAATATCTGGAATTTCACCACTGCCTTGCACAGATACCGTTACCGAGTCCGAACAATCACCATTAGAAACGGTAAGTGTGTAATTACCTGCCGTACCGACTGTAATATTTTGGTTAGAACTTGTAAAACCATTGGGTCCTACCCAGCTATATGTAGCATTACTTACATTTGCATTACCATTGATAGTTACACTCGATTGCGTGCAGGATAGTGTTCCATTTACTTGGGCAGAAGCTTGTAACCCGGTTGTACTATCTGCTGCTATTACACCAACATTATCCATATAGTAAAACTCATTATCGCCTGTAGCCCTTGCTTTGACAATAATTCTTAACGTTTGACCTGTACTAAGACTATTTGATGAAATAGTAGTATAAGAACTGTTATGATTATTGATAGCTCCTATTCTCTCTGAGAATAATACCTCTGATCCATTATCGATTTTATAATAAAATTTAATATAATCAAGTACATCGCCAGTATCATTCATAACACCTCCATCTGTAACTGAGCTGCGCGTTCCTAATGACACTTTTATATTTGATAAATTACTAATATCAATAGCTTCTGAAGTCCAAACTCCCTCTCCGCTAGTTCCAATACCACTTATTACAAAAGTATTATTTGAAACATTGAATATGGCAGAGCTTGGTTTTTGCACTGACCAACTAGTATCACCAGTATCTGTGGTAGTCCCATTGCCTAAGGAAAAATCTTCTACCCATACAGCTTGTGCACCAGAAGTAGTACCCTCAACCTTAATGTCTCTAACAATATATTTCTCATCAGTAGCAGAGTTTTTCAATCTTACAACTACCTGAATAGTTTGACCTTGTAATGCTGGAGACTCTGCCATTGCAGTAGCTATTCCAGACATTTGATCACCTAATCCGCCAGTATCTTGAAAAAATATCTGTTCTGAACCGTTGTTAAGTATATAACCAACTTTTATAAAATCTGCAGCTTCAAAACTGCCACTACCAGTTGTTTCGCTTCTTAAATCTACTGAAACTTTTACATCAGAAAAGGAAGCTATATTTATCGATTCAGAAATCCAAATCCCTTCGTTCGTAGATCCAAAAGATGCTACCAATTCATTATTCTGTACAGAAAATGTTCCCGAACCCGTATTTTGCAATGACCAACCAGTTGTACCGTTATCACTGCTAGTACCATTAGAAAGGTTAAACGTTTCGTTCCATATTGTCTGCGTTCTAGCTATTTCACCTTCAATTTTAACATCTCGAATTGTATAAAATTCGTCTGTAAAAGAGTTTTTTAATCGTATAACGACCTGAAGTGTTTGTCCTTGTAAGGGCTGAGAAACTGCAACTGCTGTCGCTGTTCCCATGATTTCTGTGCCTAGACCAGCTGTGTTTTCAAAAAATGTTTGTTCTGAACCATTATTAAGGATATATCCAACTTTGATAAAATCTGCATCCTCAAAACCATTGCCAGTTAATGTTTCACTTTTTAAATCAGCAGAAATTGTAACTGACGAAAAAGATGATATATCTACTGCTTCCGAGATCCAAATACCTTCGTTCGTAGCTCCAAAAGATGCTACCAGTTCATTATTCTGTATAGAAAATGTCCCTGTGCCTGTATTTTGCAATGACCAACCACTGGCACCGCTGTCACTAGTAGTACCATTTGCATGTTGAAAATTTTCATGCCATACTACATTTGAACCACCTGCATTCGTACTAGAGCTTACTGTAACAACATCGGTTGCGGTTCCGTTACTGCTAGTTACTGTAACCCTATATGTTCCTGGAGTAGAAACTATCGGATTTTGTAAGGTAGAGGTAAAATTATTAGGTCCCGTCCAACTAAAACTTGGATTTGTTGCTGTTGTTGATGCAAATAATTGTATCGAAGAGTTAGCACAGGAGATAACACCATTGTTACTAGCCGATGCAACCACACCTATTGTAGATGTCTCACAGGGTCCCTCTTCTTTGAAAAGTCTGTATTCTTCGATATGATATTTTGAGGTTTGAGATCCTCCATTATCATAATTGTACAGTTTTACAATTAATTGTACTTTATTTCCATTGAGTTCTTCTGATATAAAATCAATAGTTCCAAAATTTCCTGTTCGTTGATCTAGCAATTGCTCAGGTCCTCCATCTATACGATAGTAGATTTTTACATATTCTGAGCTATTCATATCGCCTTCAGAATGAACCTTCACTGAAACTTGAAAATCCGAATATCCTTGAGCAGAAACTTCTCTGGAGTACCAGATACCTTCGCCTCCTAAATGTTCGGCATGCAATCTATTTGAGCGTACTTCAAAGTAAGTAGCATTTTGAACTTTACTAGCATCTAGGTACCATCCATCTGGACTCGTATCTACTGTAGTTCCATTAATGCTATGAAAATCTTTGTCCATAATAGGACAATCTGGGCTTGCAGCTAGTGCTATGCTATAAAGCAGCAGCAGTAGCATCGTAAAAAATTTAAAAAATTGTTTTTTTGAGTAAAATTCGATCATGTGCTAGGTTTATTTAGTTATACAAAGGGGGTTGTACATACTGCTCTTAACTTTTTACAGTATGCTATTGTGGGATTACCATTTATCCTTGTTCAAAAACAAATGGTAATCTTCTATCTGATTTTTTTATACGGCTACTTTTTTACTATAAATTCACATCTTCTATTTATTTCATGTTTTTCTTCGGGACAAGGAACACCATTAGAACATTCATTGTACAGTCGTCTTTCTCCATACGCTTTACCTCTCAATCTTCGCCAGTAAATACCGCCTTCATTTACCAAGTATGATTCTGCAGCTCTCATACGATCAACACTTAAGCGTTTGTTATACCAGTAACTAGATCTACTATCTGCGTGCCCGTGGATTTCCATCTCCATAGTAGGATACATTTTCATTAAATCGACTACTTTATCTAAGCCAACTTGAGCTTCACTGCGTAATTCACCCGAGTTTAAATCAAAGTTAATCGGCATAGGAATAACCATAGTCAATTGTAATCGCTTCTCTAATTTTACCGAATTTCTCTGTACGCCCGTAGCGGATATTCGGCTGCTAGGAATCCCATTATCTATTAAAAATTGTGCTACGCGATTAGCCCTTTCCTGTGAGGAATTTGAAAAATCTCCATCTTCCAAATAGGATTTGACCTCTACAAGTATTTTAGGGTACTTATCGAGTAATGCTACAATTTCTGAAAGCTTGTTTTCTGAATTACTTTTGAGATCATTGGTATCTGATGAAAAATGACTAGGGTCTACAATTAATTCAAAATTAAACATGTCATTAATCGCTAGAATATCGGCTCCGATTCTGTTTGAGCTTTCAAAATCTCTTTCTAGCTCTATTGGATTGTAATAGGTTTCACCATATTGACTTTTGTCTATAAAGTGTTGATATAATAAGTAGCCTTCTTTCTCCGCTTTAATTGCGTACGCATTTTTCAAGGCATCTGAAGAGAAATTATATTCGCCATCTGCTAAAATTTCTTGTTTGTCGATCAAATTATCATCTGCATCATAAATCCCAACGATAGTACCTTCTATAGGTAGTTTTGTCTCGCTATCTACTACAGATCCCATAACAGTACTGATGTCAAAACTTTTAATTTTTTCTAATTCTAATAGACTGTAAATATCATCTTTACCTTTACCTCCCTCTCTATTGGAAGAGAAAAACCCTCTTTTGGTAATGGGATCGATTATAAAACCAAAATCGTCCCTGTTACTGTTAATAGGACGTCCCACGTTGATAATTTCTTCTTTATTTTTATCTAGATTAACATAATAAACATCAAGACCACCAAGTCCTTGATGCCCGTTTGATGAAAAGTAGAAATCGCCATCAACACTTATAAAAGGAAAGGTTTCTTTACCAGAGGTATTGATTTGTGGACCTAGATTAAAAGGCAATCCAAAATTTCCATTTCTGTCAAGAGCTACTCCGTAAATATCAGAATCACCAAATCCACCAGGTTTATCCGACGAAAAATACAGCATACTCTCGTCTATACTAAGTGTAGGATGTGCTACAGAGTACCCTTCTTCATTAATTGATAATTCTTGAGGCTCTGACCAAGAGCCATCCACATTTTTGGTCGATCTATATACGCCCAAGATATCTAGCTTTTTTTTGCTTACTCCTATTTTATTTTGAGTAAAATAAATTGTGTTTCCATCTGCTGTAAAAACAGGCGTAGATTCATGAAAATTTGTATTTAGCTCTTGCGCAAAAGGCTTAACATTAACTAAATTTCCTGTTTCTGCATCAATGTTAGCCGAATAGAGAGACAAAAACGATTCATCTGTCCATTTATGAATTCTTTTACGTATTAATAGTGTGTCTCGGGCGGAACTAAATACGATCGAATCACCATATCTTGCCGAACCAAAATCTGTAAACGAGCTATTTATATCTTGATTATTAATTTCATATCTACCAGATTGATAATCAATTCTCTTAAGGTAATCCTCTCTATTACGAGATTGATAACTGGCGGCTCCACTTGTACTATTTTGATAATACTCTTTAATGATCTCATCTGCTTTATCATACTCTTCTATCGCTCGTAAACATTGAGCATATCTATATAAGTACTCATTACTTACCCCTTCTGGGTAAGTAGAAATGAGTTCGTCATAATAGATTGCAGCCTCGGCAAGGTTACTATTAAAATAATAACTATCGCCTAATTTTTTATAAACTTCGGCACTCTTGTAATCTAATTTGAGAACTTTAAGATAGGTCTCTTGTGCACTAACATATTGTTTTTCTTCAAACTGCTTATTAGCTATGTTCAATATCTTACGTTGGGCATTAAGAGTCCCGCCGCATAAAAATGCGATAAGCAAAACAAGACCAACGTTTTTGAGTTTACTCATAATTTAAATTTGATAATCAATTGATTCAGTACTATTTATTTTTTTGCTATTAAAAGAATCTTGGTGTCAATCCTTTACTAAAAACTCTTTTTAATTCAAAGCGAAGTAAAAACTCAAAAGATCCTTTATTAAATTCACTTTTGCCCAACTCAGATATTTCTCTGTCGTATGAAAGTCCTATCATTAAGCTTTCAGAAATTTGGAAACCTGCCAAAGCACTCACTGCTTCACTAAAGCGATAGGAAGCACCGAGTGTAAATTTTTCATAAAATAACATGTTTGCAGAAATATCAAATTGCCACGGAGTACCTTGAACATATTTTATTAAGGCTGCTGGTTTCAACTTTATCAAAGGAGCTACCTCAAAAACGTATCCTGTAATAAAGTAATAATTAATGCGCTCACTAGCCAAAAAACTAGTCTCTAGACTATTATCTGATAAACTTGATGAATCAAAATGTTCTGTCTCTAAAACATTGGGTGCACTAAGTCCCATATAAAAATTATCATTTCTATAGTACAATCCTAAACCTACTCCAGGGCTAAACCTTCTATCAACATCCTGTAAAAGCAATTGATCATTATCGTTGTATTTTCTTAGGGATACCAAATCTACATTTAAAAGATTACCACCTGCGTTCAATCCAAAACTAAAACGTCCCTTTTTTGAGAGTTTAAGTGTGTATGAAAAATTTGCATTAAAACTAGTCTCTTGCGATGGCCCTGCATTATCATTAATAATCGACAGCCCTATTCCTATTTTGTTTTTTTGATTGATCGGTGAGTGAATTGCCAAAGTTTGTGTACTTGGTGCTCCATCTAAACCAACCCACTGTGTGCGATATAATCCTAAAACACTAAGTACCCCTCTACTACCTGTGTATGCCGAGTTTATATTTATCGTATTGTACATGTATTGTGTATACTGACTATCCTGTTGAGTGTAGGACTTACTGGTATACATGATAGAGATAAGTATAAGGAATAATAAAAGTTTATTCATATAACTGGGGTAATTTGTAGGTTTATGCGCTGAATGAACTTTTTGGTATTAGTTCAAATATAAAAAGCCAGATTTTTGTTTTACTTTTCCTGTTGTGTTTGTATATTCTAGAGCAAAATAATAGGTTCCTGCGGGCAAGCATTTTTCTTCATTTTCCAAGTACCCTGTAAATAATGGTTTAGAAGCTTGCTCATAACCATCGGTTTGAAACACACTAGCCCCCCATCTATTGTAAATAATTAAATTATTATCGGGAAATTTGTTTAATCCTAATATCCTGAAGGTATCATTGAGACCATCATTATTAGGTGTGATAACTTGATAGATCACAAACTCTTCATCTCCCATTAGTTGTGTTATTGTTGGATCTTCTGCATCACCATCGTCGTCATCGTCTATATTTGTATCATCGTTTGGATCATCAGAAAAGTCGATAACCTCCACCCCAACTAGACTTTGACCTGTTACATAGGCTTGATTTACAACCATTCCTTCGGATAAATCTTCTTCGGTTAGATTGTACAATCCTTTATACGAAATCTCATCTATCTCTCCTGGCTCTAGATCAAAAGGATCACCAGAAATAGTAATATTAGGTAAATCATCAAACACAGTTATATTTGTTATTGGCTCATTACCATTATTTTCGATTGAAAAACTGTAAGCAAT